>CAOSZT010000057.1 GCA_948528155.1 uncultured Clostridia bacterium
ATTATAAAATATCCAGAAGGAATGTATATCAATTCTGCAAATGCTTGGGCTAACTGGTTTATGGGGTATAAAAATGGATTTGTATTATATTTAATACCATCAATTATATCAAGCTATTTATATGAGAAAATAACTAAAAACAAAATATCATTAATAACACTTACTACTATAATAATTTCTATAATTACAATATTTTTAATAGATAGTTCAACATCAATAGTAGGGCTTTTTATATTATTATTTACTTTAATCTTTAGTAAAAGTATAAAAAACATAAAAATATTTAATTTGAAAACTTGTATAATAATATATTTGATATTATTTTTT
Source organism: uncultured Clostridia bacterium (assembly GCA_948528155.1). Classification (GTDB taxonomy): domain Bacteria; phylum Bacillota; class Clostridia; order TANB77; family CAG-508; genus CAG-269. Next base: position 328 of record CAOSZT010000057.1, read on the forward strand.
GCGATAATCATATTTAGAGTACAAGAAATATTTGAATATTTAATAGTAGATATTCTTGACAGAAACTTAGACTTTACAAATAGAACATATATATGGGATACAGCATTAAATTATATAAAAGAGGGATTTTTATTAGGATATGGTTATGAAAGTTCTGCATTAAGAACAATAAAATTTTCATATTTACAAGCAATAACTTGTCATAACCAATTATTAGATATTATTTATCAAGGAGGAATAATTGGTATAACATTTATATCACTAATGTTTATAGAATTAAACAAAAAAATAAAAGAATATGATAATAAAGAAATAAAAGTTACTATAATTGGGTGTATTTTAACATATCTTATAATGATGTTAACAGAATATTATAATTTTCAATATTATATATTTATGTTTGTTATTTTTATAAATATGTATAGATTTAATAAAGAGGAAGAAAAATAGAGGTGAAAAAATGGACAAGGTTAGTATAATTATTCCTGTATATAATGCTGAAAAATATCTAAAACAATGTTTAGAATCAATATTGGAACAAACATATACTAATATTGAAATCATAATAATAAATGATGGATCTACAGATAATTCAAAAAATATAATTGAAAAATATAAAAATGAATTTTCTGAAATAAAAATTGTAAATCAAGCAAATTCAGGAGTAAGCAATTCAAGAAATGTAGGAATAAATATTTCAACAGGTAATTATATTATGTTTGTGGATTCAGATGATATAATAATAAAAGATTATATAGAACAATTGATGTCTATTTTGAAAAAATATGGTTTAGATGTAATAAAAAGTTCTTTTAAAAATTTTAAAGAAGATTCCAAGAAGTACACTGATATAAGTTTTTATAAAGATCAATATAGAAATATAGATAAAGATGAAATAAATAAATTATTTATTGAAACTACAAATTTTAATTCTAGTTGTATGCAAATAATAAGTAAAAAAATTATAGATGATAATAATATTACATTTGAAAAAAATATTGGGTTTGCAGAAGATTTTTTATTTACATATAAAGTATTTCAAGTTGCTAATAAAATAGGATATGTTAATAATAATGGATATGTATGTAGAGAAAATACAGAAAGTAATTCACGTACAGGACAAATTGATAAACAAATAAAAAATTGTTTAGATACTTTACAAACATATAAAATTCTATATAATGAAAAAAATATAGAAGCGGTTTCTAACAAAATTTTATTACATATTACTTATTTGATAAGAACAATATCAGTGAAAAATACTGATTACAAGTCCTTTAGAAATAAATTAAATCAATTTTTTAATACAGATTTATGGAAAAATTTTAAAACTAGAAAATTCAAAATAAAGAGTAATAAAAAAGTAAATGGAATTTTAAGTAAGTTTATATATAAAGAAAAAATATTGCTAATATATTTTTATGTGAATATTTTTCAAATATATTTAAAGGTGAAAAGGTGATGTATGAAAACAAAAAATTCAATAAAAAACTCGATAGCAGCTATGTTTTCTAATATAGTAACAATTTTAATTGGTTTTATAGCTCAAGCAGTATTTATAAAAATATTAGGTGCAGAATATTTGGGAATTAATGGATTATTTTCAAATATTATATCTATGTTAGGTATTGTAGAACTAGGAATAGGATCTGCCATTATTTATAATTTATATAAACCAATAGAAGAAAAAAATATAGAAGTAATAAAATCATTAATGGACTTTTATAAAAAAGCTTATAACGTAATTGCAGTAATTGTATTAATATTAGGAATAATTTTAATTCCATTTTTAGATTTTTTTATAAAAGAAATAACAGTTGATATAAATATACAAATTGTATATTTGTTATTTATTATAGATATTGTAAGTTCATATTTATTTTCTTATAAAAGAAGTATATTATATGCAGATCAAAAAAATTATATAATAAATATTGTACATATGTCTTATTTAGTAATCTTAAATATTTTGCAATTATTGGTTATCTATATTACAAAAAATTATTATATATATTTGACTGTTAAAATATTTATGAGAGTATTAGAGAATATTGTAATAACACTTATAGTAAATAAAAAATATCAATATTTAACAACAGGAAAAATAAAAAAACTAGATTCAGTAATAGAAAAAGATATAGTGAAAAAGGTAAAAGCACTTTTTTTCCATAAAATAGGATATTTTATAGTATTAGGAACAGATAATGTAATAATATCAAAGTTTTTAGGAATAGTAACAGTTGGATTATATTCTAATTATTATTTAGTAATTAATGCAGTACAAATGTTATTTGGACAGGCAATTACTGCTATAGTTCCAAGTGTTGGTCATATGCTAGTTAAATGTGATAAACAAAAAAATTTTGAAGTATTTAAAAAAATAAGGTTTATTAATTTTTGGATTTCTACATTTACTGCAATTTCAATTTTAATTATAATTCAACCATTTGTTAAATTGTGGATTGGAGAAAAATATTTATTATCAAATATTGTTTTGTATTTTTTGGTTTTTAATTATTTTCAAAAAATGATGAGAAGTTCTTATAATATTTTTAAGGAAGCTGCAGGAATATATTATGAAGATAGATTTATACCATTAATAGAATCAGCTTTAAATATAATTTTTTCTATTTTATTTGTAAAAATTTGGGGTTTGACAGGAGTAATTTTAGGAACAATATTAAGTGATTTGGTTTTATGGTTTTATAGTTTTCCAAAATTTGTTTATAGTAATTTATTTAAAGCAGATTATTTAAAATATACTAAAGAGACAATTGGTTATATAGTTGTATTTGTTGTTATTGCAACAATAACTTTTTTCATATCTAATTTATTTATAGTAAATTCTAATATTTTGCAAATTATTATTAATGTTATTATTGCAATTTTAGTACCTAATTTTATGATTTTTATTTTGTTTTTTAAAACAGAGAATTTTAAATATTTAAAAAGTTTATTAATGCGTAGATGATGGAGGAGATAATGGAAAAAAGACAAATAATTAGAATAGTATTTTCAATACTTATTATAGGTGTATTTACAACAATATTTATTTTTTCGAATCAGAATGGAAGTAAGTCTAAATCTGTTAGTGAAAAATTTATGTATTTTATTGTGGAGTTGAATCCAAAAACATCTAAATTAGATTATGAGGAAAAACAAGAGATTGTAATAAAATCACAACCTTTTATAAGAAAGGTAGCACATTTTACAATTTATATGGTTTTAGGTCTTTTGGTAATGATTTTTTTAAGTACATATAATATGAAGTTAAGTAAAAAATTGGCTATTGCAATTTTTTTGGGTATAGTTTATGCAATTGGTGATGAATTACATCAAGGATTTATAGGTGGTAGAACACCTAGAGTATTTGATGTGTTTATAGATTTTTTAGGTGTATTAACTGGTAGTTTAGTTGTTATTGTATTACAGAGTTTTTTCGATTTTAATAGTTAATTGTTTATTTCGCTTCAGGGGTTTTTTATATGAATGATCTGTAAAAAAAGCTAATATATAAATGATTTCTAAATCTTAAAGGCTTATTACATAATTTAAGAACAGATTTGCATAACTTATCTGTAACTCATTGTGTTTGAACAGTTAAGGAATTTAGGCTCAATTTTTGATACTTTTAAATAAGCCGTTTAAATTTATGATAATAATAATTTTTATTAAAAACACTCCATAGCTGGGTCATTTTCAAAAGCTTTAGTCCCTCACAAGGAGCCTGTTATCGCTTTTGAAGCCTTACGTGGGTCTTGGGGAACTGTCGGTCTTTTAATAAAAATTATTATTATCATAAATTTAAACTACTCTACTTTTTATGAATATTTGATTGGTAAAAAATGTAAGATGATTTTTTTGTTTTTTGGGAATACTATTAGAATAAAATTAAAAAAGTGAAAATGACTAGAAAGGATTGTTTATGGAAAATCAAAATTTAAACATTTTAGATGAAGTGAATAAAGGAGCTATGATGGGAATGGATGCAATTTCATTTATTTCTGAAAAAGTATCTAACAATGATTTTAAGGAGGTTTTAGACATTGAATATAATAAATATAAAGAAATTTCTCAAAGGGTAAATAATTTATATTCTAATTATAGTAATAAAGCCCCTCATGAAACAAATGCTATGAATAAGATGATGACTTGGTATGGTATTCAAATGAAAACTATGACTGATGATACTACATCAAAATTGTCTGAATTACTAATGCAAGGTACTAATATGGGTATTATAGAGGGGAGACGTTTAATTAATCAAAATGTTGGTATGGCACAAGATGTTAAAAATATCTTAAATGATTTTGTTGCTATGCAAGAAGATAGTATTGAGACTTTAAAAAAGTATTTGTAGGTGTAGAAATGAAGAGTAAAAAACATAATTCTTATTGTTGTATCAGCCTTTCTTTTTTTGTGTAACCTTTTTATTAATTTTCAGAATAAAATGTTACTATAATAATGGTTTTGCATATGAATAGTCTGTCAAAAAGCTATATATTAAATATAAATTAAAAAAAATTGTAAAACTATTATCAAAAAGATATTATTATGGTAGAATAAAAAATATATAATGTTTCTATTTTTAAAAAGAATTGTTTTAAAAATATGTTGCAGGAAATAATTAGTAATTAAGGAGAGGGATATGGAAGTTAATGATAGCAAAATAAATGAATTGATAGATAGGGCAAATGAATATAGAAGCGATTTAGCAAAAACAACAGATGAGATTAAAATATTTTCAGACTTAAATTTAGAAGAGATACAGAAAATATTTAAAGAAAAAAGTGATAATTTTGAAATAAAAGATAAAAGAAATGTTTTTGTACAATATAATATAACTGAAGATGAAGCAAATAATGGTTGTATGAAAAAGATAAAATTTAATAGAATAAATATAAATGGAAAAAAAGAAGTAAATGAAATTTTTATTAAAATACCAGCAGGAATAAAAAGAGGAGAAAATATTATAATGTATGGAGAAGGAAATTATATAAAAGAATTGAATATAAATAGTGATTTAATTGTAGAAATTAAATAGGAGAATGTTCATATAAAATAATTCAAAAGTAGGACTATATTCATATAGTTCTATTTTTGATCCGATGTTTTCTTATTTTATTGAGTATAAAAACTATGAGTATTTATAAAATGTTACTATATATTGTTTTTTATAATATCATTGATGTTATCTTTAAGATATACTACATTACCAAAAAATTTAGATAAACTTTTTCAATTAGACAGTGTTGTTAAAATATTAACATTATGATATAATATGTAAAAAAATGTAATTAATTACAAAAATTAGGAGAAAGGTATATGTTAGGATATATATTATAAGGAATGAATGTTTATGGAAGAAAAAATGAAGAACTTATTTGAATATTTAAAAGAAATATATGAATTAAAAACTAGAGTTATATTGGACTATAAGAAATTTGATTTAAATATTGATATAGAAGATTTTGAAAGTATATATGCAAATATAGCAGATATTCATAATTTCTCTAATGATATATCTGGAGAAGAAGAATATCTTGCAATTAAATATATTAGTATAGAAAAAGCTATGCCAAAAATACCAAATGAAATAAAAGATTATTTTGAAGTGAATGAAAATGGAATATATTTAAATAATGATGAAGGTATTGGGACAGAAGTAAGAGAGAAATATAATCAATATATCAATGAATATAATGAAGCAAAAAAAATTAATGAATTAATAAGAAAATATAATTCTATATATGAGATGTTTTTTGAATTAAATAGAAGAAAAAATGAATTTGAAGAGAAAATAGAACTAATACTTGGAAAAGGATTATTTGTATATAAAACAAAAGAAGGATATTTAATAAGGAGACATATTTTCGAAGCTCCTATAAAAATTGATATTAAGCAAGAAAATAATACAATTTATTTAAGAATTGATAAAGAGAGTAAATCTAATATAGAATATAATTTTTTGTCTAGTGTTGATTTTGAAATAAAAGATAGAGATTCATTGTTAAAATTGAAAAATCAATATGAAGAACAATATTTGATGAAAGACAAAATAAATTTTGATGAATTATTTGAAAAATACTTAAATTGTGTATCTTTTAAGTATGAATATGTAAAAGATACTTTTTATAGTGATATAGAGCCAGAGAAAGCATATATTTTCAACAAAGACAATATTATTGTAAGAAAAAAACAACCAACTTTATGGATGGAAGACTTAAATAATATAGTTAATAAAATTGACAATAATGAATTTGAGCCTAAAAATATATTACCATATTTAATTGTTGAAAAAGAAGATGAAAAAATAAAAGAATTATTACATTCTGAAGATAATACAGAATCATTAGTATTGTTTCCATTAGCATCTAATGAAGAACAATATAAAGTTGTTAGACAAACAAGTGATAGTAATTTAGTATTAGTACAAGGACCTCCAGGAACAGGTAAATCACATACAATAGCAAATTTGATTTCAAATTATGTTTCATATGGCAAAAAAATATTAGTTACTAGTGAGAAATCAAAAGCTTTAGAGGTTATAAAAGACAAATTACCAATAGAGATTAGAGATTTAAGTATGACATTACTTACAAATACGCGGGAATAATAATGAATTATCAAATTCAATACAAATAGTGTTAGATAAATATAAAGATAAAGATTATTTATATGAATATCAAAATAAGATAGAGAATTTAGAAAAACGATTAAGTGAAATAACTGAATTGAAGAAAACAAATTATGATCAAATTATACAAATATTGATAAATAATAGTTATGATTATAAAGATGAAGTTCTAAAATTAGTAGATGTAAATTTAGATAGTTATAGATTAGTAGATATAGCCAAATATTTAAATAATAATAAAAAATATAATTATATTGAAGATACTAATAATTATAATAATATTAGATTTGATAAAGAATTTTTGTTAGAAATAAATGCAATAATAAATGATTTGAAGAAATATAAAGAATTCATAGTTGGAAGGGAGTTTGATTTACCAGAAACAATAGATTGGGAAAGTTATGAATTAGCAATAGAAAATATAAAAAAGATAGAGAACAATCAGACTGTAGATGTATTAATAAAGGAAGGAATAGATGATAGAAATTTAAAAGATTATGATATTAGTATGTTGTCTACTACAATAAGTAATGTTATCAAACTAGAAAATATATATGATAGAAAATATATAACTGAGAATTGTATATATAAACCTAGAATGACTAATATTCAATCTATAATTGATGATTGCAATAATAGTAAAGAATTTTTTGAAAAGACAGAAACAGAGCTTATTGGAAATAATATAGAATTAAATTCTGATGACAGAATTAATCTTAGCAAAGCATTAAATACTGTATATGAAGCATTAACTAATGATGGGAAAATTAGTATATTAGAAAAAATAAAATATAAAAAAGAAATTTTAGAGTTATCTAATATTATAGTAAATAATAAGAAATTACATGAAAATATTTCTGAAGAGAACTTAAAATTGGCTTTAGCTAAAATAAAATATGAGTTAAAGGTAGAAAAGATAAAGAATGATATAGCTACTACATTGAGAGAAAGTAGTTTATGGGATATTGTAAATGAAAAAGAATTTTCAAGAACATTAGAAGATTTAATAGAAATGCTTTCTACATTTGTTAACTATGATCAGATTATTTCAGATTTAAAATATGCTTTAAATGATATATTCAGAACAAATGTTAAGGTTTTACAATATATAAAAAATGAAGAATATGAAAAAATATTTGAAGAAATTTCTAAGGCAATTGATTATAGTGAATATTTAAATAGTAAAACAAGCTATAATGACAAATTACATGATTTAGAAGCATTAAGTGTAAAAACATATGATGTATTTGAAAATATAATAGAAGCAATAAAAAATAAAGATATTGAATCTTTTAAAAATGAGAGAGAAAAGATTGAAAAAATTTATATTGTAGATGAAAAGTATAATGAACTTAAAAAGAAATACGAAAATGAGACACAAAATTATCCAATATTTATAAATGAGTACATATCAATTGAAGATGAAGAAAGAAGAAACATAATTAAAAACTTCGATGGAATATTAAATTATTATAGATTAAATATGTACTTCTTCTATCAAGAATTGAATAATCAAAAATTCAGTGAATTATTGGATAAAAAAGAAGAAATACAAAAACAAGAAAAAGATATAGTTGTCAAGTTGATTGAACAAAAAAGTTGGTATAATCAAATAAATAGTATGACAAATACAATATGTAAATCTTTATCTGGGTGGTTATCATTAAAAACAAAGTTAGGAAAAGGAACTGGAAAGAGAGCTAATATTATTAGAAGAGAAATGCAAGAACAAATGCAAATTGCAAAAGAAGCTATCCCAATTTGGATTATGCCGTTAGATAAAGTTATAGAACAATATCCATATTCTAATGACCCACAATTTGATGTTGTTATAATGGATGAAAGTTCTCAATCTTCAATTATATCATTAACAGCGTTATTAAGAGGCAAAAAAATGATAATAGTTGGAGACGATAAGCAAATAAGTCCAATATCAGTAGGAATAACTATAGATAGTTTAAAAGCATTACAGAATAAATATTTAACGAATATTGGATTAGGTGTTGGCTTTGATATGGATATGAGTATATATGATTTAGCCCAAAATGTATGTGGAAGCAAAAAGGTAGTATTGAAGGAACATTTTAGATGTTTACCAGAAATAATAGATTTTTCTAATAAATATTTTTATGCAAATCAAATTAATTGCTTAAAAGTAAGAAGTAAAGAAAATATAATTAAAAATCCTATTGAAACATATTATTTAGAAGATGGTACAGTTAATGATGCAAGTTCAAACTATTTAGTAAATCAAAAAGAAATTGATAAAATTATAGAGATTTTAAGAGGTATAGAAAATAATAAATTATATAGGAATAAAGATATAGGAATTATAGTATTACAAAATAGTAATGCACAAATTAAAGCAGTAAATACAGCAATTTGGCAAAATTTTAATAGTGATTTTATAAAAGAAAGAAGAATTAAAATTGGAAATTCTTATGAATTTCAAGGTGATGAAAGAGATGTTATAATTCTTTCGATGGTTATAAGTAAAAAACAAGAAGATGGCGAAACAAGAATTGTGAAAGCACTAACAACTAAAGAATTTGAAAGATCATTCAATGTTGCAACTTCAAGAGCCAAAGAACAAGTGATATTAGTATATTCAATAAATCCAAATGAATTAAGTAAAGATTGCTTAAGATATAAATTAATTACATATTATAATACTTTTAACAAAAATGAAAATGCTGATAGAGATGTAAAATTGAATACAGATTTTGAAAAAGAAATATATAAGGAATTAAGAAATAATAATATAGATGTTACATCTCATTTTAAAATAGGTAATTATGAAATAGATTTTGTTGTTAACGCTGAAAATGGTAAAAAGATTGCTATTGAATGTGATGGTGATGAGTTTAAGAGTAAAGAAGAATATGAAGCAGATATTATTGAACATGATGTATTAACAAGATGTGGATGGAAGTTTATAAGATTAAGAGCAAGTCAATTTTATATTAACAAAGAAAAAACGGTTTCTGAACTAGTAATTAGAATAAAAAATATTTTAAGTGAAGGAGATAATTTCAATATTGTAAAACCAGTATTTAAACTTAAAGATTTTAATGAGAATACAGAAAAAAGTATAGAAAATGTAAATGTTAAAGAAGAAAATAAAGATAATAAAAAAGACAAGATTGAAGATAAAATATCAGAAATAACAAAAAATATTAATTTAACTAATATATATATCAATCATAGTGATAAAGAGTAAAAGAGGGATTTTATGGGGTTTTATTTTAGAAAATCTGTGAATTTAGGTGGATTAAGATTTAATTTTTCAAAATCAGGAGTTGGTGTGTCAACTGGTGTTAAAGGATTTAGAATTGGAAGTGGTCCAAGAGGAAATAAAGAGAAATATGTTTTATAAGAAGTAGAAGGGGTTGGAGTTATGAAGTTGGATTTGAAGAAAAGTGTAGTCACAGTTTTTCAGCTAGCAGATATTATAGATGAATATAATCTAGGAATACAAAGAATATACAAAGATACAGGAACTCGGACAAGCTGAAAATAATAATCAAACAACAAAAGAAATTGTTAAATTTGAATTATTACAGTTTGTTTCTAGAATAATTGGAATTGATGGTAAAATAACACAATCTGAAATTAATTTTTTAAATAGATATTTAGAGCTAGATGTAGAACTAACTATAGAAAATTTAAAGCAAGTTATAAAAACATCTGGAATACTAAGTGATGATAGTATTAGTATTCCAGTAGGAATAATTGTATTTAAAGAAGCTGATGGAAAATTAAGAGCCAAAAAAGTGATAAATGATGATACTGGAAATATTGCAGATTTTTTAATTAATATATATGAAATCCTTGGAAAAGAAGCAATGATGGTTGATGATATTATAGATGATAGGGAAATTGCTGTTTATACTAAATACATTAATTATTATAAAAAAGAAATACAAGAATATGAATCTATATATAATTTAAATAACATAGAAAATAATGAAAATATTAGTGTAACAAAACTTGATGAAGACAAAAGTCTACAAGAATTATTGAATGAACTTAATAGCTTAATTGGATTAGATGATGTAAAACAAGATGTGCAATCTTTAATCAATTTAATACAAATTAGAAGAATTAGAGAAAAAAGAAATCTTAAACAGCAACCAATGTCGTTACATTTAGTATTTATGGGAAATCCAGGAACAGGTAAAACTACTGTAGCAAGATTATTATCGCGTATTTATAATAAAATAGGAGTGTTAAGTAAAGGACAATTAGTAGAAGTAGATAGATCTGGTTTAGTTGGAGGATATGTTGGACAAACAGCATTAAAAGTACAAGATATAGTAAAGTCAGCAATAGGTGGAATACTTTTTATTGACGAAGCATATTCTCTTGCTTCAAATAAAGATGGAAATGATTATGGTAAAGAAGCAATAGATACATTACTAAAAGCAATGGAAGATCATAGAGATAACCTTATAGTTATAGTAGCGGGATATACAAATTTAATGGAAGAGTTTTTAGAGTCAAATCCTGGATTGAAGTCTAGATTTAATAAATATCTATGTTTTAAGGATTACACACCTGAAGAATTGTATGCTATATTTGAGAACATGTGCAAAGGTTATAAGTTTAATATAACTGATGAAACACAAGAATATGTTAAAGAATATTTTGAAAAGAGATATATTCATCGTAACAAAAATTTTGCTAATGGAAGAGATGTTAGAAATTTCTTTGAAAAAGCATTGATAAGACAAGCTGATAGGTTATCCAATAAAGGTAATAATTTAACTAATGCAGAATTATCAGAATTGACATTGTCAGATGTGGAAGAAATAAAATTAAAGGATTAATAGAATATGAAATGTTTTAAATGTGGTAATGGTATAGAAGATAATTTAGAATGTCCTTTTTGTGGATATATAAATAAAGAAGAAGCAAAGAGAAATATTAAAGTTAATGCAAAAAAAATTAGAAATTATAGTAACGAAAAAAAAGAATTTAGAATACAAAAATTATAAACCCGTAAATCCAGTAATATCAACAAATTGTTTTTTAAAACAAGATACAAGTAAAAAGCCTGAAAGTGGTTATTTTTGTATCTAAAAGAAGTAAAGAAGAGAAAATATACAAATAATATTTGTATAAATAAAATCAATAAAAAATTTAAAAAATATTAACATAATACAATAAGGAAATTTGATTCTTATAGGAAGTTAGATTGATAATTATATATAAGTATGTTATTATAGTAAAAGAAAAATAGTAATTACACTAAACTGCTGTCGCAGTGGTCATTTTTTAATAGGGTAAAAAAATTCTCTTACAAAAATTACCAGTAAAAAATTAAAGACAAATAGAAATCTTTTTGATAAAATATCAAAAACAAAAGATGGAGATATTGAATTGGAAAGGTTAATAGAAATGTTTGAAGAAATGGTAGATATAAGAGAAAGCTCGGGAAAAAGGCACTGCTTAACACACATAATAGTAATGTCAGTTTGTGGAATTGGACATTTAAGATGTAAGTTTTATCTGCCAAGAGCTTCTAGTGGAGTTTTTTT
>CAOSZT010000058.1 GCA_948528155.1 uncultured Clostridia bacterium
ATATAAACTTGTCCAATCAAAATTACTATAATCTCTGCCACTTTTATATTTATTATTATTATTATTTATTATCTCTTTAACATTTGTATTAATAGGTTTAGTATCAAATTGTTTATAGGTATCAACATTTTTGTATATAGGTGTAATCTTTCTTAGAGCTATTTCTTTTGAATTTTCTTTATAATTCATTTCTACTTTTATATATCCTTTTTTCTTAAGTGAATTAACAATTCTTGATGATTGTATTTTGGTAATATTTAACAATTTGCTTATATATAAATTTGATATGATACATTCCTTTTCTTTGCTTAAATATAAAATCATGGAATAAACTATTTTTTCTTTATCATTTAATTTTACATCTGTTAATATTTCATAAGGTATCCATACTCCTTTAAATTCTTTCAATATTCATTTTCTTCCCAATCAATCGCTCCACAATCGATTTTGTGCCATTTTAATTCTAAATTTGATTAACTTATCAATATCGAAAATCATAGGCAATATCAATCATTTTTTATATTTCCCCAAATTGTAAGAGCATACGGGAGTAAAATCACCGAGGGTGCGAGAAAAAAACAAGCCATTTTCCTTTGTAATCATTTAAACAAATAGGACCACAACTTGTAATTGCATCAAACTCTGGTGCTTTTTGTCCTATTTTAACATTTCCATTCATCATTAATTCATAATCCATAAATTGTCTCCTTTCTAGTTTGATATATAATATTAATAGTGTAATAAATGTGTTACAAGTATTAATCTATAAAATTATATATTAAATAAATTAATAAAAAAATAAAAAAACAAAATTTTCCAATACATAGATTTTATTTAAAAATCAACATTTAAAAAAAGTTAAAATTTTTTAATAAATAAAAAAGGAAAAAAGAAACATAATAAAAATATAGAAAAAAAAGGAGGAAAATTTTTATGAAAAAAATAATTAGTGCATTAGCAATTATAACAGTATTAACAATACTTATATTCTCTGGGAAAACATATGCAGCAGCAATAAGTTCATTTGAAGTAGAGCCAAGCAAAACAACAGTAAGACCAGCAGAAGAAGTAAAAGTAACAGCAACATTTGGAGAAGCATTATCAAGTTATACAATAAAAGTATCATATGACAAAAATATTTTTGAATATGTATCTACAGAAGGAGGAGAAGCAAATGATACAACTGATAAAGTAATAGTATCATTTCATGACACAACAGGAGGAGCAAATCCTAGACAAAATATGAGTGTAACATTTAAAGCAAAAGGAGATATAACAACATCAAATCCAACAGAATTTACAGTTACAGCCGAAGGAATGGCAAAAGTAGAAGGAGGAACTACTACAAATTTTGATGATATAACAACACCAATAGTAAAAAATTTAACAGTAGAGCCACAATATATTGATTATACTTTAAAACTAGAAACAACAGGAGAAATAGTAAAAGAACAAGAAAAAGAAATGACACTTTCATATTCATCACCAATGGGACATTATTATGAACATGCAAGACTAATTGCAGAAGCAACAACACCAGCAGGAAGTACAGTAAAACTACTTGCAAAAGATATCGCAGATTTAGAACATGACATTATTCAAAGTGGTTGGGGAGATGCACAAGGATTTAAAATAGGAGGAAAAGACGTAGCTCAAACCTTACAAGTAAGAGGAACTTTCAGTGATGCAGGTGATTATGGTATTACTTTAAAACTAATAGATAGAGACAACTCAGATGCAATAATAGCCCAACAAACCTTCAAATTTACTGCACTAGAAACAGCAACACCACCTACTACAAATCCAGAGAATAATCCTGAACAAGTAGAAGAAATAAATAAAGAACAAACTCCAACAGAATTACCAAAAACAGGTTTTAACATTTATACTACAATAATTGCCATATTAGTACTTTTAACAAGTGGTTATATAGTTTTAAATAAAAGAAAATAAAAAGAAAATTACAATTAGATAAAATAATTTTAAGATTATATGTAAATAAAAACATTAATCTTAAAATTATTAAAATACATATTCACAAGGAGAAAAACAATGGATAAGAAAAAAATAATAAAATACATCATAATATTTATAATCTTAATTACTATATTGTGGATAATTATAGAAGAATACAAAGAAAGAAAAATAAGAAAACAAGAAACAAAACTATCAAAATATGAAATACAAGAAATAAGTACAAATTATAACAATTTTACAAATGAAACAATAGAAAAAGAAGAAAAAAACACAAAAAATAAAAAAAATGAAGAAAACGAGAAAATCAATGAAAATAATAATCAAAAAGAACAAATTATAAAAGAATATAGAGGTTATGATGTCTTAGCAAAACTAGAAATACCAAATATCAACCTAGAAACATATATATTAAAAACATACTCAACAGCAGCATTAAACATATCAGTAACAAAATTTTGGGGAGCAAATCCAAACGAAATTGGAAACTTCTGTGTAGCAGGACATAATTTTGTAAACAAAAATATGTTTCATAATTTAAAAAATCTAAAAAAAGGAAATCATTTTTTTATTTCAGACAATACAAATGGAAAAATTGAATATGAAATATATGATATATATACAGTTTTTCCAAACGATGTTAGTTGCTTATCACAAGAAACAGAAGGTATAAAAATAGTTACTCTTATTACTTGTACAAATGATTCAAAAAAAAGAATTATTGTTAAAGCACAGGAGGTAAATAATGAAAAATGATAAGAAGAAAATATATATAAGTATCATATTTTTAATAATAACCATAATTCTATTGTTTTATCTCCAAGTAAAAGCATCAACAAAACTAGAAGGAATAGAAAATTTTCCACAAAGTTATCAACCATACTTGAGAGAACTAGCAAAAAAACACCCAAACTGGAAATTCACAGCACTATATACAAATTTAGATTGGGAATATGTTATAAATCAAGAAAATATATTTGGAAAAAATCTAGTACCAAAAAACTATTCAGATAGTTGGAAAAACACAACACCAGGACAATATAATGTAGAAGTAGATAGTGGCTGGGTAGACAGTTCAAGGCAAGCAGTTGAATATTGCATGGATCCAAGAAACTTCTTAAATGAAGTACGTATTTTTCAATTTGAAGGATTATCATATGACCCTATTACAAATAACCTAGAAGGAATTGAAAAAATTTTATATGGAACAGAATTTTACAATACAAAAGTCTCATATTTTGACAGTAATGGAAACACAATTAATATGAACGAAAAATATTCAAACTTAATTTTAAAAGGAGGACAAACTTCATTAGTAAGTGCATATCATTTAGCCTCACGAATAAAACAAGAAGTAGGACCATTTTTAACACACTCATCAATTAGTGGAAAAGTAGCGGGATTTGAAGGACTATATAATTTTTACAACATAGGAGCAACAAGTTCAGCAGAACCTATGGGAGCAATAAAAAATGGACTTAAATTTGCAAAAGATGGAAAAGGAGCAAGTCAAGAAACAAAAAATAAATATTTAATACCCTGGAACACAAAAGAAAAAGCAATTACAGGTGGTGGAATTTTTATAGGATCAAGTTATATAAATGTAGGCCAAAATACAATCTATTTACAAAAATTTGATGTAAATGATGATAAAGAAGGAGATTTGTTTTGGCATCAATATATGACAAATGTACTAGCACCTTATAGTGAATCAAAATCAATTTATAATGGATATGAAAAAAGTGGCTTATTAAATACTTCTATAAACTTTATTATACCTGTTTATAATAATATGCCAACAATTTTACCAGAAAGTCCAAATATAAATATAAATGATTTTACAAAAGATAATACAAAAATGTATTGTAAAGGAAATAATGTAAATATTAGAACAGGACCTTCAACTTCTTATGAAATCATTACAACTGTTAGCACTCCAGATAAAATGACAAGAATTGCAAAAGGAAAACAAGCAGGTGAAAGATGGGATAAAGTAATATTAGAAAATGGAATTATAGGATATATTTATCAATCATATTTAACAGAAATACCACAAGTAGAAATAGAAGAAATCAATATAAGTATTGATAATACTACATTACAAAAAGGAGAAACAAAGCAATTACAAATTACAATATTGCCACAAGAAGCAAATAATCATAAAGTAATTTACAATTCTAGTAATCCTGAAGTTGCAATAATTGATGACAAAGGTAATATCCAAGCAATAAGTTCTGGAAAAGCCATAATTACAGTAAAAGCACAAGAAAATGAAGTAAAAAATCAAATAGAAATAGAAGTATATAGTAAAGTTACTAATATTACTTTTGATCACAATGAAATATATTTGCCAATTGATACTGTTTTTCAAATTAGTGCTAGTATTGAGCCACAAGATGCAAATAATAAAACAATTATATATAAAAGTACAAATCCTCAAGTAGCAACAATTCAAGAAAATGGTATTATAACTGCAAAACAAGAAGGAGAAACAGTAATAATAGCTACTTCAAATGAAAACCCTAATATTAAAGCAGAATGTAAATTATCTGTTGTTAGAAAAATAGAAGATACGGAAATTACTTTTGATACATCTTTAAAAGTAAAAGACTTAGAAATTACTGGTATAGACCACAAAAAAAATACTGTTGCAGATTTGAAAAAATTAATTAGTTCTAATTTAGAAATTGAATTTGTAAATTTTAAAGGGAAAATTTTGTTAGATTCAGATTTTATTGGTACAGGTAGTAAACTTAGAATTAAAGAAGATAATAAGATTTTAAAAGAATATACATTTATATTATATGGTGATTCTAATGGTGATGGAAAAATTAATAGTTCTGATTTATTGGCTTTGCAAAGACATATTTTAGAAATAGAGTTTTTACAAGAATTATTTAAAAGAGCATCTGATATTAATAGAAGAGGAAACAGACCAACTTCAGTAGATTTGTTACTTATACAAAGACATATATTAGAACTTGAAATCATCAAACAATAAAATTTATTATAGGGAGAAGTTACTAAATGAAAAAAATAATTAAAATTATATTTAATATTTTATCAATAATTCTATGTGTTTTTTATTATTTTACTAATACATGTTATGCTATTAATGAAGAAACAATATATTTAACAAGTAATAAAGACATTTATGAAAAAGGAGACGAAATAGAAATTGCAATTAATATAGAAAATCAAAAAACTAGTGCATTTAATTTTTCTCTATATTTTGATAAATTAAAATTAGAATATATTTCAGATTTAGAAAACACAAATATTATAGAAAATCGAATTATTTTTGTTTGGCATGATAAAAATGGTGGAAAAGGAGCAAAAGAAGGAGAACTTATAAAGGTTAAATTTAAAGCAAAAGAAGAAGGAATTGCTACTTTTAATATTCAAGGAGAATTTTATAATGAAACAGGAAAAATTATAAAAAGTAATTTTAAACAAAAACAAATACAAATAGGTTTAGACGAAAATAAATTAGAAATACAACCTCAAGAAGAAAAAGGAATAAATACAAATATTAATAATGCTACTTTACAGGTATTAAGATTAGACAAAGAAGGATTAACCCCTAATTTTCAAAAAGATATTTATGATTATTATTTAACTATAAAAAATGATGTTAATAATTTAGAAATATTAGCTATTGGTGAAAATCCTAATTCCAATATTGAAATTACAGGCAATACCAATTTAAAAGAAGGAAGCAATCTTATTAAAATTCAAGTTACTTCACAAGATGGTACACAAAAAAATGTATATACAATTAATGTAACAAAAACCGCTAATATAGAATTGGCTAACACTAATTTAGAAATATTAGCCATACAAAATGTTTTGTTAAATCCACCATTTGACCCTAATTCAACACAATATAGCTCTGAGATTTCTAATGATACTACCAAATTGAATATTTTTGCAGTTCCAGAAAATGAACATGCAAAAGTTGAAATAATAGGTAATAGTGAATTACAAGTAGGAAATAATTTAATAGATGTTGTAGTTACTGCTCAAAATGGCTTTTCAAAAAAGGTTTATCAAGTTAATATTTATAAAAGAAATTTGCAAGAAGAAACCAAACATCAGGAAGAACAGAATGTACAAAAAGACATGTTAAACAAGGTTTATGAAATTGAAGAATTAAGTTCTATAAATAATGAAGAAAAACATGTAGATTCTAAAGTAGATAATAAACAAAGTGTAATAATTTTAGGAATAGTTATAGCATTAATTGTAATTATTATAGGAATATTTGTTTTTTTTAGATATTTTGTTCATAGATAATGGTTTTTCATATAAATAGACCATTAAAAAGCTTAATATATAAATGATTTTCAAACATTAAATAGGATAAAAAAATTTTCTTACATTTTTTACCCAATATTAATGTTTGACTATTGACATATGTGGAGTTTAGAAATAAAATAACATTATAAAAAATTAAAGGAGGAATTGAATATGGCTTTAGTATCAACAAAGGAAATGTTTGAAAAATCAATGAAAGAAGGGTATGCAATAGGAGCATTTAATGTAAATAATATGGAAATAATACAAGGAATAGTAGATGCAGCAGGAGAAACAAACTCACCAGTAATATTACAAGTATCATCAAGTGCAATAAAATATGCAAGAATAAATTATTTAATGAAAATGGTACAGGCAGCAGTTGAGGAACATCCTAATATACCAATAGCAATCCATTTAGACCATGGACCAGATTTTGAAACAGCAAAAATGTGTATTGATAATGGATTTACATCAGTTATGATAGATGGATCAAAATATGATTTTGAAGAAAATATTGCGATAACAAAAAAAGTAGTAGACTATGCACACGAACATGGAGTAACAGTAGAAGCAGAACTTGGAAAACTTGCAGGTATAGAAGATGATGTAAATGTATCAGCAAGTGATGCTATGTACACAGATCCAGCACAAGCCCAAGAATTTGTAGAAAGAACAGGTTGTGATTCATTAGCAATTGCAATAGGAACAAGTCATGGAGCATATAAATTTAAAGGAGAAGCAAAATTAAGATTTGATATTTTAAAAGAAATAAAAGAGCGAATTCCTAATACACCAATAGTATTACATGGAGCTTCAACAGTAATTCCAGAATTAGTAAACATGTGTAATGAATTTGGTGGAGATATACCTGGTGCAAAAGGAGTTCCAGATGAAATCTTACACGAAGCAAGTATTTCAGGTGTTTCTAAAATTAATGTTGACACAGATTTAAGACTTGCTATGACTGCTGGAATTAGAAAAATATTTGCTGAAAATCCTAATGCTTTTGATCCTAGAAAATATTTAGGAGAAGCTAGAGATTTAATAAAAGAAACTGTTAAACATAAAATTGTACATGTTTTTGGGTCAGAAAATAAAGCTTAAAACAAGAAACATTATTTGAATATGCTAAATATTTAAGATTATATAATATATTTGATGATTGGGAATATAAAGACAAGAATTAAAATCTAAAACATCAGGGATAAAAATAATAGGTAATATGGATGATAGATATATTTATGTAAAAGTAGTTCCTTTTGAGACATAAAATTGATAAAAATTTAGGGTAAAAAATGTAAGATAATTTTTTACCCTATAAAAATACAAATTTATTCTACACAAAATATCTAAGACATATTTTTAATAGACATGTGCTGTTTCATACGTCTTTCAGCCTCTTTTTTTGCAATATCCTCACGTTTATCATAAAGTTTCTTACCTTTACCAACCCCAAGCTCTACCTTAACTAAACTACCTTTAAAATACATATTTAAAGGAACTAAACTACAACCTTTTTGTTTAGTCAACCCAATTAATTTATTAATCTCACGTCTATTTAGTAAAAGTTTTCTATCTCTTAAAGGGTCTTTATTAAAAATATTACCTTGCTCATAAGGACTTATATGTAATCCAACTATAAAAACTTCGCCATTTTTAATAATAGCATAACTATCTTTCAAATTAGCTTTACCATTTCTTATAGACTTAATTTCAGTACCAGAAAGAACAATACCTGCTTCTAATTTTTCATCAATAAAATAATTATGAAAAGCAGTAGGATTTTTAGCAATTAATTTAATATCCATAAAAAAACCTCACTTATTTTTTGTTTTTTATAGTATAACACTAAAAAATTATAACTGCAAACAAAAAATTTAACAAAATATATAAAATTAGAAGTTGGAACAGTCTATAAGACAACTAACCTCTAATTTCTTAATTTATATTATAAAAATAATATATTTTTAAAAGCAAAAACTATTTTAAAACCAAAATTACTCATTATTATCATTATTGTTCATACGCATAGAATAATACCAAATAATAGCAATTATAGCAATAGCAGCAATACCTACAATAAGCCAAGTCCAAGCAGTAGAACTCATACCCATAACATTATTATCAGTAGAAGTTCTTGTAGCAGAATATCTACCATTGTTATCATTAGTTAAACCCATTGAACCATTATTATTTCTTCTATTTTCATCACCATTCATTGTATTTTCAAAAGAACCTGTTGCATCTTTTGAAGCATTAGAAATATCTCTTGCACCATTTTCCACTTTATCTTCTACACCACCAACGAAATTCCTAACATCATTTGCAGCTTTTCCTAAACCATCTTCATTGTTAGCTAAACAAAATGTAAAAGAGAATATAACACATACTGCTAAAACTAAAGAAACAAAAATTTTTTTATTCATGACAATTATCCTCCTTAAAAAATAATCTATTAATATTATTTAAAATTTTGGACAAAATATACATACAAAAAATGAGTAAAAAATATAAAAAAGACTAAAATTTTCATATTTTTTTTGAAAATTTTAATCTTTAAATTTATTTCATTTTTATTAATATAGCTATTGCTAATAATATTAAAATAATTCCAATTACTATTAAAAATATACTTAAAACATTTGCTAATCCTAAATTTGATTCTGGAAGATTACCTGATTTTACTGTAGCTCCAGGAGTATCTAATGTAGAAGTACCAACATTATTAGAAGTATAATCTGTTGTTTCATTTTCATCATCTTCATCATCATAAGTATTATTAGATGTTATATTACTTCTTGAATTTGTAGTATTACTTGAGCTATTTCCTGTAACATTTGATGTATTATAATTATTGTCCTCATCATCTTCAGATAAATTTAAGTCAACAGCATTTACAAAGTTCATATTAATTAATATTAATGTTATTAAAATTATAAATACAGCTTTTATAAATTTTGTCATTTTTTACCTCCATTTTTCTTTTGATTTATAAAATTATAATATCATAAAAATTGTTATCAGTCTAGTGGGTTTTTAAAATAATTTAGAAAATAGTTACTGGATAATGGTTTGCAAAAAGTGAAGAAGTCCAAAATGTTTAAATATAAATGGCTCATTCCTTTAAAATAAAGGAATGCCACGGACATTTTCCAAAAATTTCGCTAAAAAGTTCTAAAATTATTTCAGTCACACATTAACATCTAAAAATCATTTATATTTAAACATTTTGGACTACTAAGCAATAAAAAAGTATTAGATAGTAGCAAAAATTTTAATAATTATCAAAAATTAGTAGAAAATCATTAGACTGTATGATATAATTTTAAAGAAATAGGAGAAGGAGGAAGAATTTTAATGAGAATTGTAGAACCATATATAGTAGTTGAAAAATTTGATGGAAAAAAGATTATGAAAAATATAGAAAGAGCATGTAGGACTTGTTATCGTTCAGAAGGAAAGATTACTGATGATAGTTATAAAAATTTAATAAGTAATTGTATTACAAGAGGTCATGAATCAGTATTAGAACATGAAAAAGTAACTGTTAGAATTTATAGTGATATTGGCTCATATAAAGATTTAACAAGACATAGATTTGCGAGTTTTTCAGTAGAGTCAACTAGATATTGCAGTTATGATAAAGATAAATATGGAAATGAAATTTCAGTTATAAATCCAGTATATATTAAGGATATAGAAATGTATAAAATTTGGAAAGAGACTATAGAGAAAATGGAAAGTGGTTATATGAAAATGAAAGAACTAGGTGCAACAACTGATATGTGTAGAAATTTATTGCCACATTCTACAGCTGCAGAATATACAATGACAGCAAATATTAGAGAGTGGAAGCATATTTTTAATTTAAGAGCTAATAATCATGTTCATCCAGCAGTTAGGCAAGTTATGATTCCATTATTGAAATATTTTAAAGAACAAATGCCAGAAATATTTGAAGAAATACCATATGATGAAGAATTTGACCCTAATTATTATGCTAAATTGATAGTAGAAGAAATTTAATATAATAAATTAGATATAGAACAATTTATATAAATATCAAAATAAGGAGAAAGTGAAATGTTAAGTATAATAGTATCAAAAGCAAAAAATAATATAATAGGAAAAGATAATGAGATGTTATGGAGAATACCAGATGATCTAAAAAAATTTAAAGAAAAAACAATAGGTCATACAATAATAATGGGAAGAAAGACTTTTGAGTCTTTAGGAGGAATTTTACCAGATAGAAAACACATTATATTAAGTAGAAATCCAGATTTTAACATAGATTCAGATTATGTTAAAGTTATACATTCCCTTTTAGAATTACAAGATTATATGAATGATGAAGAAGAACATTTTGTAATAGGTGGAGCTATTATTTATAATTTATTGATGCCATATTGTAAAAAAATGTATGTTACTCAATTAGATAAAGATTTTGAAGGTAATAGCTTATTTCCTAAAATTAATGATAAAGAATGGAAAGAAATTTCTAGAGAAAAAGGTCCACATGATGGTGTTAATAATTTTGAATATGAATATATAACTTATATAAAAAATTAATAAAGTAATAGCTTTTGGTTAAACTATAAAAAATACAAATTATTATTTGTAGAAAAGGAGAAAATTATGTTTAAGCCAAAAGCTATTTATTTTGAAAAAGATATTGATAAATATGAATTAGGAAAAAATTTGTTAGAAAAATATAAAGATGTTCCAAAATTTGAAATTGAAAATCATAATAATATAGAAGAAATGAGAAAAAAACAGAATAGTGAATTTATAGATATGAAAAGAAATTTAATTATTGGAACAAGAAAAACACATAAATTTGTAGAAAACCATAAAACATCAGATTATTTAGTACCATATACATCATCAGGTTGTACTGCTTCTTGTATGTATTGTTATTTAGTTTGTAATTATAATAAATGTGCATATTTAAGGCTATTTGTAAATAGAGACGAAATGTTAAATAAAATAATAAAGGTTGCTAATAAATCTGAAAAAGATTTGACATTTGAAATTGGTAGTAATAGTGATTTAATTTTAGAAAATACAATTACTGGTAATTTACCTTGGACTATAGAAAATTTTAAAAATTCACCAAAAGGGCATCTAACTTTTCCAACAAAATTTGATATGGTAGATGATATATTAAATGTGGATCATCAAGGTAAAATAACAATTAGAATGAGTGTTAATCCAGAGCAAATTATAAATAAAGTGGAATTTGGAACTTCAAGGTTAATGGGAAGGATTAAGGCTATAAATAAACTTAAAGAAGCTGGATATAAAATAGGAATTTTAATAGCTCCTGTTATAATGGTTGAAAATTGGAAAGATTTATATTCAAATTTAATAAAAGTATTGGCAGAAAATTTAACAGAAAAAGTGAAAAAAGATGTTTTTTTTGAGATTATTTTTATGACTTATAGTTTTGTCCATACAAAGATAAATGAAGAGGCTTTTCCTAATGCAATAAATTTATATGATAAAGAGTTAATGACAGGTAGAGGAAAAGGAAAGTATATGTATAAAAATCATTATAGAGAAGATGGAGCATTTTTTTTTAGAGAGATTATGAAAATGTATTTTCCTAATAATGAAATTATGTATATTGTATAGAGTTTTTGTTATAATTTTATGTAAAAAAGTATCTATTGAAAATAGGCACTTTTTTTGTATAGTTAATTATGAAAATATATAATTGTTGTTATATACAAGCTTTTTGATTACCCAACTATAAAAAAGTATTATCAAGTAATTAAAAATGGATATAATTTTACATTTATGGTAATTGTAAATTTCTGTAATATAACTAAATTTCCAGATAAAATTAGTAAAATATTGACAATGAATGATAATAAATATAAAATAACGATAAAAAGACAAAAATGTTGTAAGAATAAAATAGTAAGAAATGCAGAAAATAAACAAAAGAGGAGAATGAGATGATAATTAAGTGTAAAAGTAAAGAAAAAATTAAAGGAATAACATTAATAGCTCTAGTTATAACAATAATAATATTATTAATATTATCAGGAATAACAATAGTAAGTATAACTGGAGAAAATGGATTAATAGGAAAAGCGAAATGGACAAAGTTTGTAAC
>CAOSZT010000059.1 GCA_948528155.1 uncultured Clostridia bacterium
AAACCCTTGATATTTATTACGATAAAGTAGTATAATGTTATCGGAGATTGATTTATCTAAGGTCTTAGCAGGTTTCTTTGAGCGGTTGCCATGCACAAACCCGAGATTTACCTTTCTCCTTATATTTTTTTATCAAACGATTTACTTGTCTAACAGTTATACCTAGTTTGTGGGCTACTCTTTTTTTATTACCTCCATGGTCAACTAATTCCTTGATTATCTCATATTTATTTGCTTCTTTCATTCTTAAATTCACCTTTCTCATTTCGTCACCTCTGTGACTTATTGTTTTCACTTTGGGACATTTTTAAAAGTTACTACTTAAGACATTATCATAAATTAATCATAGTTTTTATAAGGTTTTTGTACATTTTTCATTGACATTTTATAAAAAAGACAGTATAATAAAATTGTATTATTTTGAAAGGGGCGATCTTATGCTAAAAAGATACTGGAAAAAAATTGGAATGTTAATTTTGATAATAGCTTGTGTATTTAATGTAATGAGTAAATTAGTTAATAAATTGTCATTAAATAAAGAAATGTTACAATCAGCACAGTATATATTTAGCGAACAGGAAGAAGATAAAAATTAAGGATAAAAAATAATACTTGAAAAATTTTAAATAATGTGTTATCATAAAAAACAATCATATTATAAATTACGAAAAAGAGGTGAATTAAATGAAAGAAGGAATGCATCCAACATATAATGAAACAACAATTACTTGTGCTTGTGGAAATGTTTTAGAAGTTGGTTCAACAAAAAAAGATATTAAAGTAGATGTTTGCTCTAAATGTCACCCATACTGGACTGGAAATTTAAGACAAGATACTGTTGGTGGAAGAGCTGATAAATTTAAAAAGAAATATGGAATTGCTTAATTTTTACTTAATAAAAGTAATTGATGAGCTTTTTATAAGATTTTAGGGAACATATAGTGAAATATGTTTCTTTTTTTATATAAAAATGAAATTTATAAAAAATATAGAAAAATTTTGAATATATGATATAATAAGCAAAAATATGTAAAAATTTATGAAAAAATGAGGTAAGTTTATGAGTAAAAAAGGAATAAACTTTAATGTTTATTGTTATAATGTACAACCAGGCATAATTATTGATTATAAAACAGGCGAAAGTGAAGAGAAACTTTAAAAACTTTGCAAAATCTATTGTAATTTTATGGAAAATAATATATAATCATTTATAGTTTAGTTCTTACTACTATATATCAATAGTAGATTTCCAATTAAAAATTAAAAAATAGAAGGAGGATGTTATTGAATTTAGAACTAGTAAATGATTTATTTAACAACTTAAAAGAGAATAAGTTTGTGCAAAATTTTATAAATGAAATTTCAAATTATTTAGAAAATAATCTTAAAAATGATTCTGATTTTGGAGGTAAAGAAATTCCAACATTAGAGATATATTGTCTAAAAATAATGTTACAACTGGAAATGAAAATTCTATAAGGTGTAAAGAATACAATAATAAAATATGCAGAAAAAACTTATATAGATAAACCAATGTATTTTGTAAAAGATAATAAAAAAACATATTGGTCAAATAATGAAAGACATTTTAATAATGATGTTTATACAGTATTAAAAGTCCAAAATAGTAAAATAGAAGAAATGGAAATAAACAAAAAAGATATTCCAAAAGATATTGGAGTAAATGATGTTTTTAAAATAGAATATGGTAAATATGTTATAGATAATATTGCTACAAAAGAATTAAAAGAAGAAATAATTAATATGGCAAAGGAAATAATAAATAAACAAGATGTAAATTTAGATAAATATAGAAAAGAAGGGCATTTATATTTGGTAACAGAAAAGATAGGTAATAGTAGATTTTTATTAGATTTAACAGAAGAAGCTAAAGTTGAATTTGAAGAAGTTAATTTTTCTAAAAATTTATTAAATAAGGCAACTGAAGGAGTAATATTAAAATATACTAATGGAACATATGAAAATTATTAAAAAACTCTATCACTCCAGTTATATAATTATCTTGAGTAAAGTTAATAAGTTATAGAACGGCTCTAATACTTCGATACATAAAATAAAAAATATTCCCAAACTATAACTAGTTACATTAGAAAAAAATATATTAATTATGGTAAAAATTTAAGAAAATTTTCTCACAATAATTAGCTATTGCTAAAAAATATAAATATGATATAAAATTATAGGAGATATATTTATGGAAGAATTTAATAAAACATTAACTAAAAAAGAAACAAAATTTTACTATTGACAACTTAAAAGCATATTGGTAATATTATAAAAGCATTAACTTAAGAAAAAGAAGGAAATTCAAAAAAACTAGATCTAATAGAAAAAGTTTTTATTTTGAGCAAAAACCTGAGAAAGGAAAGGTAATGAAAAATTTATATCCAAATTTATATTTAAAAAAAGTAGAAGATATAACAATAGAAATGCTAATAAAAAATAAAATTAAACTATTAATTTTAGATGTAGATAATACATTAATAGATTATAATAAAAATTTATCAGAAGATATAATAAATTGGGCAAAAACAATGAAAGGACAAGGGATAAAATTACATATTTTATCAAATACAGGTAATAAAGAAAAAGTAAAACAAGTAGCCCAAAAATTAGATATACAATATAAATATTTTGCAATGAAACCATTAAAAAAAGGATTCAAAAGTATACAAAAAATAACAAATATAAAATTAGAAAATATTGCAGTAGTAGGTGATCAAATATTTACAGACATATTGGGAGGAAATAGAAGTAAAATGTTTACTATATTAATAGACCCAATAAATGAAGAAAAAGATTACTGGTATACAGCTTGGAAAAGACCAATAGAAAATAAGATAAAAAAGAATTATGTAGCAAAAGAGGAGAAAAATAAGAATGTATATTAATGAAACACATATAGCATATTATGCAATTATAGCAATATTTGGTTTATTTATGGGTATGTTTATTGACTGGATAAATACAAGATTGCCAGAATATAAAAAAGTTTTTTCAAAAGAAATATTTAAAGAATATTTTTCAAAATTTAAACCAAATTTTTTATTAATGATAATAACATCAGCTATTTATATACTATTATTATATTGTTATGGAATAAATAACACATTTATAACAAATTTAGATTTAATAAAATTCATGATATTAATACCAATGTTATTATCAGCCTTTGTAATAGATTACAAACTTCAAATTATTCCAAATAGATTAAATCTAACAATGTTTGAAATAGGTATAATAATAGCTTTTATATATGGATTATCAGATATAGCAATAACTATTAATATGATATTTGGTATGTTAGCAGGAGGAGGAATATTTTTACTAATAACATTAATAGGCGGAATTGTATATAGAAAAGAAGCAATGGGTTTTGGTGATGTAAAATTAATGGGAGCATTAGGCTTATATTTTGGATTATCAAATATAATAACAATAACATTAGTATCATTTTTAATAGGTGCAATATTAAGTATATTATTATTAGTAACTAAAATAAAGAAAATGAATGAATATATACCATTTGGACCATTTATAGTTTTAGGAACTTTTATAAATATATTTGTACCATTTGAAATAATAAAAAATGTATTATTACAAATATTTACATTAGGATTATATAATTAAGGTAAAAGCAGTTATAAAGTAATAAGAAATTTAAGATTAATATGGGGGAGTTTATAATGAATTTAAAGCTACAATGGTTAAGAAATAAAATGTCGAGTTTAGATTTACAAGGAATAATAATATCAAATCCAATAAATATTAAATATTTAACAAATATAAATGCAGAAGGAATTTTAGTTATAAATCCAAAAGAAAATATTTTTATAACAGATGGTCGTTATGTCGAAGATGTTCACAGCATTTTAACATTATTTGATGAAATAATTGTTTATGATATCAAAGATATATCAATAGAGGATTATGAAAATTTTTTTATGTTTTGCCAAAATGTAGGGTTTGAAGAAAGTTATATTTCTTATGCTACTTATAAAGAATATCTAAAAAAATTTAAAATAAAAAATTTTATCGAAACAGAAAATATAATAGAAAAACAAAGAATGATAAAAGATGATGAAGAATTAAGCAATCTAAATAAAGCTTGTAATATTACAGATGATTGTTTTAAATATATTCTAAGTTATATAAAATCAGGAATGACAGAAAAAGAAATTGCAAAAGAAATCGACAATTATTTTTCAGAAAGAACAGATGGATTATCTTTTGAAACAATTGTTGCATCAGGTGAAAATACTTCAAAACCACATGCAGTTCCATCAGATAGAAAAATACAAGAAAGAGATATTATTACAATAGATATGGGCTGTAAAGTAAATGGATACTGTTCAGATATGACTAGAACTTTTTTTGTGGGAGAACCAACTGAAGAAATGAAATGTGTTTATGACTTAGTTTTAGATAATCAAAAATTGACACTGGAACAATATAAAGAAGGAGCTAATACTAGACAAATCACTAAAATGGTGGAAAGCAATTTTAAATTAAATAGATATAATTTAATTCATAGTTTGGGACATGGTGTTGGACTAGAAGTTCATGAGTCTCCATATATTAATGGAAAAAATGAAGCAATTTTAAAAGAGAATATGGTTGTTACAAATGAGCCAGGTATATATATTCCAGGTAAGTTTGGAGTCAGAATTGAAGATACAGTTCAAATTACAAAATTTGGATGTATAAGTTTAACAAATTCTGATAAAAATTATATAATAATATAAAAAGTATTACCAAAAATAAGTTGATAATGTAATTTTTATTAATATAGGGTTGATTTTCCTATTCAAATATAGTAAAATGTAAAAATAAAAATAGAAAATAAAAATAATTGTTGAAAACAATTTGTTATTGAGAATGTAAAATAAATTTAGCAAACTCAATAAATTTGAAAGGAGAAATAAAAATGGCAGGAGTATATTCAGCAGGAGACTTCAGAAATGGAACAACTTTTGAAATGGAAGGAAATGTATTTAGAGTAG
Organism: uncultured Clostridia bacterium; assembly: GCA_948528155.1. GTDB lineage: Bacteria > Bacillota > Clostridia > TANB77 > CAG-508 > CAG-269. Next base: position 5,025 of record CAOSZT010000059.1, read on the forward strand.
TAGAATTTCAACATGTAAAGCCAGGTAAAGGATCTGCTTTTGTAAGAACTAAATTAAAAAATGTAATAACAGGAGCTACTTTAGAAAAGACTTTTAATCCATCTGATAAATTTCCAGGTGCAGAGATAGAGAAAAAGACTATGCAATATTTATATGCAGATGGTGATTTATATTATTTTATGGATAATGAAACATATGATCAAATGCCTTTAAATAAAGAAACTTTAGGAGATTGTTTAAAATACTTAAAAGAAAATATGGAGGTTACAATATTATCATATAAAGGAAATATTTTTGCAGTAGAGCCACCAACTTTTGTTGAATTAGAAGTTACATATACAGAGCCAGGTTTTGCAGGTAATACAACAACAACTTCAGGTAAACCAGCTACTTTAGAGACTGGATTAGAACTACAAGTTCCTATGTTTATTAATATAGGAGATGTATTGAAAATTGATACTAGAACTTGTGAGTATATGGAAAGAGTTTAATTTTTCAAATTCAATGTAAAGGGATGTATTTTTATGAATGATTTAGAACAACAAATTGCAAAGCTTTTAAAAGAAATGCAAGAAATAAAAAGTAATCAAAAGATAATTGCTGAAAAAATTGATAAAATGCAACAGGTTATTAGTCATATTGAAAATGATATATATTCAAATGAAGGATATGATTTTGAAATTGTTTGTCCTTATTGTGAGTATGAATTTGTAATTGATGTTGATGAAGATAGAAAAGAAGTTGAGTGTCCAGAATGTAATAATATTATTGAAATCGATTGGTCAGGAGATTTTGATGAAGAAGATGGATGTTCAGGTCATTGCCATGGTTGCATTGGTTGTGATGATTCAGATGAAGATGATGATATGTAAATTTAGAAATATCTATAAAGACAAGGTTAATATACTTGTCTTTAATTTTTATAAAAGAATAATTAAAAATAGTTTAAAGGATTAGCATAATTACCATTAATTCTAAAACCGCAAATGGAGATGACATCCAGTTGAGGCACCATTTGTTGGCTTTCCAGTACTATCAGAATAAGGATTTCCAGGTACTCCATAAACATATTTTGGTCCAACATGTCCGAATTACTTGACCTTGTTTAACACAATCTCCAACATTTACTATAAAATCAGGAGACACATGACAGTAGGTTATTTTATAATTCTCAAATGAAAGGGTTATTGTGAAGCCGACCAGCTCCTAAAAAAGAACGAAATGTAATTTCACCATCATGAATTGCAATCAATTTTGTACCTTCAGGTGCAGGTATGTCTGTTCCATAATGAAAACTTGAAGCACCTCCTGTAGGGGCTTTTCTTTTTCCAAAAGGTGAACTTATTTGTGTATAACCAGGAATTGGCCATATAAAACCAAAGTTATTTGGATTAAAGTTTAATATTTCTTTTTCTGTAGTATTGTAGGAGTAGTTTCCGCTATGTATTAAAGGTATAAATATAATGGAAATTAAAATTGAAAATAAAATTAAAAAGAAAAAAAGTTTCTGAAATAAATTTAAAATGTTAATCACTTCCTTTATGTAGATTATTTTATAATATAACATAAATTTTGATTTAAAACAAGTAGAAAATAAAAAAATATTACAATCACTTGTTTTGAATAATAAATCTAATATTTGGAACAATAAATAACAAAAAAATAACAAAAAACAGTTGATATTTTTAATAATTTAATATAAAATCTAAAAGGACAAAAGGAGGAAACAAATGATAACAGTAAAAGAAGTTAGAGAAAATCTGGAAGTAGATGCTTTAATACGAGGTGCACAAAAGCAGTTGAACGCCTTAGGTTATACAGAACATGGACATCGACATATATCAATAGTATCTAAAAGAGCAGGTGATATTTTAGAAAAATTAGGATATCCAGAAAGAACTGTAGAACTTGCAAGAATTGCAGGATATTTGCATGATATAGGAAACTGTATAAATAGAGTAGATCATGCACATAGTGGGGCAATTCTAGCCTATAATATTTTAAAAGAAATAGGAATGCCAGTAGATGAAAGAACAGAAATAATGATAGCAATAGGAAATCATGATGAAGGTACAGGGACAGCAGTAAGTGATATATCAGCAGCTTTAATATTAGCAGATAAATCAGATGTACATAGAGAAAGAGTTATAAATCAGCATTTATCTACATTTGATATACATGATAGGGTTAATTATGCAGTAACAAATGCAAATTTGAGTTTAAAAGAAAAAGAAAGAAAAATAATTTTGGATTTGAATATTGATACAGAAATATGCCCAGTTCTAGATTATTTTGAGATATTTATGGATAGAACAATGATGAGTAAAGGTGCAGCTAAATTTTTAAAAATATGGTTTGAATTAATAATAAATGATACAAGATTATTATAATATGGAGGGAATAAGATGAAAGAAGGAAATAATAAAATAAATAATGGAAAAATGATAAAAGCAGTTAAAATAGCAACTATAATGTTACTAATTATATTAGTTACAATGATAAGTTTTTTTGGTATTTACACACAAAATAAAGGACAAGTTAGTAATAATGTAAAAGACTATTCATATGCTTTAGGATTGAAAGGATCAAGAAATATAAAATTAAAAGTAAATAGTGGAACTAAAGAGGCTATAAAAGATAGTGAAGGAAATATTATAGAAACAGCAACTGATGAAGAAATTGAGAAAAATGGATATGTAAAAGAGCAAGTTCCTAATAATAGTGATGATGTAAAAACAGAAGCATATTATAAAGAAGCTAAAGATATTATTGAAAAAAGATTAAAAAAATTAGGTGTTGAAGACTATATTTTAAGTGTAAATGAAAAAACAGGTGATATTTTTATAGAAATAGCAGAAAATACTAATACTGATTCAGTAGTTGGAAATTTGAACACAATTGGAAAGTTTGAAATTACTGATAATGATACAAAAGAGGTATTATTAGATAATAGTAATATAAAATCTTCTAGTGTATTGTATGGAACAACAGCAACTGGAACATCTGTATACTTAGAAATTGAATTTAATAAAGACGGAAGAAAGAAACTAGAAGAAATAAGTAAAAAATATGTAAAATTAGAAGATAATAATACAACAAATAATGTAAGTACTGAAAATAATACTGAAGAAACAACAAACACAGAAACAACAAATACAGAGGCTACAAATGAAACTGAAGAAACAACTTCAACTGAAAAGAAAATTGTAATGAAAGTTGATGATACTGAAATAATGACAACCAGTTTTGATGAGACAATAACAACAGGAAAAATACAATTAACAGTAGGAACAGCCTCAACAGATACTTCAACTTTACAAGATTATATTACACAAGCTAGAAATATCTCAGTAGTTTTAGACAGTGGAAAATTACCAATAAAATATGATATAGAAAAAAATCAATACATTTTAGCTACTGAAGCAGAAAATAATGAATTAGCTATTGGAATTATAGTAGTAACAGTAATTATGGCAATTGCAATAATATTTTTAGTTGTTAAATTTAAGATAAAAGGAATATTGGCAGGAGCTTCATATATAGGATTAACTTCTGTGTATTTAATATTAATTAGATATGCAAATGTATTAATATCAGTAGAATCAATATTTGGGGTAATTATAATGTTAATTTTAAATTATATATTTACATTTATGATTTTAAAAAATATAGAAAATAAAATTAAATATATAAAAGAAAATGTGGTAAATAAGGCAATATTAGAAACATATTCAAAGTTCTTTATAAGAATAGTACCAATCTGTATAATGGTAATTACATTTTGTTTTATAAAATGGATACCTATAAGTAGTTTTGGAATGATTTCATTTTGGGGATTAGTTTTAATCGCAGTTTATAATGCAGTTATTACAAGAACTTTATTACAAATAAATGTAAATGAAAAATAAGGTTATGGAAAGGAATGTTAAAAAATATGAAACAAAAAGAAATGAAAATCATAGTTGCAGTAATAGCTATAATATTATTAGTAGGTGCAATAATTATATTCACTAAAGGATTATCTTTTGATCTAATGTATAAAGATAGTAAAAGAGTTGAATTAAATTTAGGTAAAACATTTGAAGAAAAAGACATAAAACAAATAACAAATGAGGTGTTTGGTAAACAACAAGTAATAATTGAGCCGATAGAGGTATATAGAGATGCTGTAAGTATTACAACAACTGATATTAGTGAAGAACAAAAGACAAATTTATTAACAAAAATTAATGAAAAATATGAAATAGAATTGTCAGCAGATAATATAACTATAGAAGAAATTCCAAATGTAAGAGGCAGAGATATTATAAAACCTTATATTATTCCTTTTGTAGTTGTTACAATAATTATTTTAGGATATTTAGTTATTAGATATAATAAACTTAACTTGTTAGAAGTATTAACACAGTCTATAGGTGTTATTGTCTTATCACAATTATTACTACTTGCTATTATGGCAATTACTAGAATTCCTGTAGGTGCTTTTACAATTCCTATTATTTTAATTGTTTATTTGTTTTCTACTTTTATTTGTACATGTAAATTTGAGAAAGATTTAGAAAAGAGTTTAAATAGTAAAGAAAAATAAAAAATATCCAAATAGATTTTTCTATTTGGATATTTTTTATTACACTTATCCAAAATATTTCCAGAACAACTATTGTAACTTTGAAAAACAAATTTATTGCTAAAATTTTAAAATTAATGTATAATATAAATTAGAAAAAAATCATAAATACTTAACAAATGTTAAAACTTAGGAGAAAAATATGAGAAGTAAAATAATAAATGTAATAACTTGGATAATTATTATAATAATGCTATTTATAGCCTTTAATTTTTATAAAAGTAATAATTTTAATGAATTTATAAAAAGTGAAATGAATTTGAATACATCAGAATTTAAAAGAGATAAAGAAGTAAAATATTCAAAAACAAATAGTTATAAAATTACATCAAATGTTGAAAATGATGCAACATTTTATAAAAAAGTAAAGGTTAATAAAAACACACCATATAAAGTAAAATGTAAGGTAAAAACAGAAAATATATTACCAGAAAATGATATTTCAGGTATAGGTGCACAAATTTCAATAATAGGTACAACAGAAAAGTCAGTCGCAATAACTGGCACACAAGATTGGCAAGAAATTGAAATGATTTTTAATTCCAAAAATAGAGAAGAAGTTGATATAGGTTTTAGATTAGGTGGATATTTAGGTAAATGTACAGGAACAGCTTGGTTTTCTGACTTCTCATTAGAAGAAGGAAAAGCAACAGAGGGAAAAAATTGGAAATTTGCTTGTTTTATTTTTGAAAAAACAGATGTAATAGTTGATGGAAAAAGTGTAAAATTATCTATGACAGATAATGATATATCAGATATAAGAGATACTATTAATAGATTTGAAAAAACAGTAAGTGAATTATCTCAAAATAAAATGACAGCTAATTGTGATACATATAGAATTAGTGATCCAATAAATAAACTTACATATGATGAAGAGTTTGGCTATTTTGTAGCTAGTGAAGATGTAGAAAATAGTATAAAAGATATTGTTATGCAAAATGATTATGACCATATTTTTGCTATTATTAGATTAGGAAATGAAGAACATAAAAATGACATTCAAATTAATGATTGGATTGGTCTTGGATCAATGGACTATTATGGAATAGGTTATTCTAATATTAGACTACCAAATTCTTCAAGAAGTTATATGTATAGATATAATACAAAAATTAATACTTTTCCAGAAGAGGTTTTTTTACATGAATTTTTGCATTCTTTAGAAAGAACTGCTGAAGAATATGGATACTCTATTCCTGCTTTACATGATAATGAGAAGTATAATTATAAAAGCCAAAGTTTGACTGGTTTAAAAGACTGGTATGAAGTGTATATGAACAAACAGATTAAGTCTTCTAATGGATTTATTGGTTTACCAAATCAAGTCTATACATTAAAACCAGCTAAAAATTCAGACTTTAAATATTCATATATTATTAATGAATTTCATGAACCTCAAAATTTTATTGAAGAAATAAATCAATTATTTAAAAATATTGTAAATAATGTTAGAGCCATTTCACAAAAAATGGGAGTAGGACAGTAGAAAGCCATCAAATATATAATAATTAAAAATGATTTAGATAGGAGTAACAATGAAAGTTGTAGATTTTAATTATAATTTACCTGAAGAGTTGATTGCACAAGTGCCTTTAGAGAAAAGAGATAACTCAAGGTTAATGGTTTTGGGTAAACAAAAAAATAGTATAGAACATAGAAATTTTAGAGAAATTATAAATTATTTAGAACCAGGAGATTGTTTAGTTAGAAATAATACCAAGGTCATTCCAGCAAGAATATATGGAAAAAAAGAAACAGGTGCTAGTGTTGAATTTTTGTTACTAAAAAATATTAATGGAGATATTTGGGAGTGTATTGTTAGACCAGGAAATAAATTACATATTGGTACAAAAGTTATATTTGGAGAAGGTTTATTAAATGCCGAAATTTTAGAAATAATGGAAGGTGGCACTAGAAAAGTTATTTTTAGTTATAATGGAATTTTTAATGAAATTTTAGACAAAATTGGATTAATGCCATTACCTCCATATATTCATGAAGAATTAAAAGAAAAAGATAGATACCAGACTGTGTATGCAAAATATGAAGGGTCTGCTGCAGCACCAACAGCTGGATTACATTTTACACCAGAATTATTAGAAGGAATAAATCAAAAGGGAATACAAATTGCAAATGTTACATTACATGTTGGAATTGGTACTTTTAGACCTGTTAAAGAAGATACTGTTGAAGAACATAAAATGCATTCAGAACATTTTTATATAAAAAAAGAGGATTGTGATAAAATAAACAATGCGAAAAAAAATGGAAAAAGGGTAATTGCTATTGGTACTACTTCATGCAGAGTACTAGAAACTATTGCAGATGAAACAACAGGCCTTGTTAAACCACAGGAAAGTGATACTCAAATTTTCATTTATCCAGGTTATAAATTTAAGTGTATAGATGGTTTAATTACTAATTTCCATTTACCACAATCTACATTATTAATGCTTATTTGTGCTTTAGCAGGTAAAGAGTTTGTCATGAATGCATATAAAGAAGCAGTCAAAGAAAAGTATAGATTTTTTAGCTTTGGGGATGCAATGTTCATTAATTAATTATTTTATGTTTGTTTTTTGAAAATTATAAATAGGAGTTTGAAAATGAAAGAAATACAAATGAAAAATGAAGAAAAAAATTCTATTTTTAATAAAATAAA
>CAOSZT010000060.1 GCA_948528155.1 uncultured Clostridia bacterium
TAACTACTTTATATAAATCAACATCTAATTCAAATTGAGAATCTATTGATATTGCTAAAATACATGTACCATAAATATGTTCTGCAACACTTTCTACTCTTTGTCTATCTATATTCCATACTTTCCATCCACTTCTAATTTTGTCCTTAAGTTCTGTTGCTAGTAAATAGAATTGAAGTAAGTTTTTTATTTTATTTTCCATTATAAATTCCATCCTATTTTCTATCTTTTAAATATTTCTTTACTGTTTCAATTACTTCATTATGTACTTTTCCATTACTAATAACTGCTCCATTTATGCTTTCATCATATCTTTGTTCATTTCCAAATAAATCTGTAACTGTCCCTCCTGCTTCTTCTACTATAACTTTAACTGCTGCAATATCACAATTCTTATGCTTTGTACCTGGAAAAATAGCAAGACTAAAATCTCCAGAAGCAACACACATACAAGCTCTTATAATACTTCCTAATCCGATAATATATGTTTTATTTCCTAATTCTTGTAATACATTAGATATATTATAATCTGCTCCAACCCATAAATCATAATGACATACAGTTTTCATATCATCTAATTCATAGTCATTTACAGTTATTTTTTCTTCGTTTTTATATGCTCCTTTTCCTTTTATAGCAGTATATAAGCTATCTGTAAAAGGATCATATACTAATCCAACTGCTGATTTTCCTTTAATAACTAAAGCTAGTGAAAATACTGCTACTGGGATATGTCTAGCATACATTGCTGTTCCATCAACTGGATCACATACCCATACATAATCACTTTTTCCAAATTGTTCTTCTTCTCCATCTACTGAATGAGATGGATATTTTTCTTTAACTCTTTTTATTAAGTATGAATTTATTTCTGTATCTGCTAATGTTACAATGGTTTTATCTCCTTTATAACTTGCACCATTATTTTGTTTAAAATATTTAAGCATTACTTCTCCAGCATGTTTTGCTATATCTTTTGCAAAATCTAAATATTCTTCTAATGTTTCCATGTTAATTTTCCTCCAATTTCATTGCTTTACTTATAATTTCTTTTTGTTCTTCAAAATTAGCTTTTGTTACTGGTATTCTTGCATACATTTCAGTTTTCAAAAAGTAATTTAGTGTATCAAATGCCATTAATGTTTCTTCTGTTCCACTACCACTTCCACCAGCACAAGCAATACAAACAATTTTCTTTCCTTTTATTTTTGAATCTTCTTTAAAAGCATCACACCTTTTTAATCTATCAAAAAATGTTTTGGCTGATTCACTCATCTCGTGGAAATATACTGGAGTAATAAAAATGTAAGCATCAAAGTTTTCCATATATTTATAAATCTCATTAAAATCATCTTTTTGAATGCAAATATGTTCATCTAAACAAATTCCCCAACCTCTTTTACCACATGCAATACATTTCTTTATATTCTTTTTATTTATACAAATATGTTCATATTCATATTTTAGTGTTTTTAGTTGCTTTTCGCATTCTTCAACACAAGAAAATGTTAATCCTATTTTATTTGGTATAAAACTATCTTCATTTACTTGATTACTGCTAAAACTTAATATTAAAGCTTTCATGTTCTACTCCTATTTATATATAATGTTACAGTTGCTTTTATTCTATTTCAATGCTTTCATCATTTTCTAATATCTCATATTCAACTTCGTTTTTATCAAACATTTCCTTTACAAAATCAAAATTTACAGGATATTTAGGACTATCTGCATGTAGTGGAATTACTAATTTTGCATTAGTTTCTTTTGCAAATAATGAGGCTTCAAAAGCTCCCATTACTACTCCATAATCTGAAACTGGAACACATAAAATATCACATTTATATTCATTTTGGAAACAAATAGTATCACTTGTTATATATACCCTTGTTTCATTATCATCTATTATGTATCCAATATTTTCAGTTACCTTTGCTCCTGTTTTCATTGGTGGTATGTATCCATGTTCAGCATGTACTACTTCTACTATTACTTTATCTTCTATATTAATCTTATCATTTTCTTTAACGATATTTATATCTAATGTTGGATGAGTATTTTTTACTTCATTACTTGAATATATTTTGATATTCTTATCTACTTTTTCTAATATCTCTGTATTACAATGGTCTGAATGTTTATGTGTTATTAAAATTATATCTACAGTATTCCAAATATCAAAATACTCCTCTTTATATTTTAAATTTCCTGGATCAACTAATATCTTCTTTCCTTTTGTTTCAATTAATAAACATGATTGTGGAAATTTTGTAATTTTCATAATTTATCAAATCCTTTCTTTTTTATTAAACTTATTTATATTATGAATTGTATTTATTATTATCAAATATATCTAAAGGATATATTTTGTTGTTTTCAATATCATCAATAGTTTTCTATGTGTTCTTCTACTATTTCTGCCATAAACCTTATTAAAATATGAGTTTCTTTTTCTAAATCAATGTTAGCAATAGGCAAAACACCTAGTAATTTAACTTTACATCCAGTTTCTTCAAAAGTTTCTCTTATTGCTCCATCGATTATTTTTTCAAATTCTTCTAAATGTCCTGCTGGATAATTCCATTGTCCATAGCATGATTTTTTTGCTTCTTTTACCATTAATATTTTGTTATCTCTTTTTATTACACACCCTGCTATAATTTTCATTGATTGATTTCCTCCATTTATTTTAAATAACTATATTTCTCACTTACAATATTATATAATTCTCTTGCTCCATTGCTTAATTCATTTTGGTCTACTTCTCCAATTTTATATCTTTCATATCCTAAACATTTATTAGGTTCTGCAATTTGTAATTCTCCACCTTTTAAATTTCCTTTATATACAAGATAAACCCAGTCTTGTTCTTTATTATTTCTTACATCAAATGTTTTAGCATAAGTTGCTATAATAAATTCTTGTAGTTCAATGTCTGCATCTGTTCCAATTTCTTCTTCGATTTCTCTTTGTAATGCTGTTCTAAAATCTATATCACTTTTCTTTACTCTGCCTCCAATAGTTTCTAGTTTTAGTTGTTCATCTCTGCATTCTAAACCTCTTCTTTGAAAAACTATTTTATTTTCTTTGTCAAAAGCATATACAATAACTGCAACTTCATATTCTTTTGATATTTCACTATTATTTTTTAGAGCTTCTCTCAATTCATTCATATCTTTTACTTCTTTTAAAAATAATTTCATTTTTTCTACCTCTTACTTCTATTACCTTATTTTACATTTTCCATTTGATAATGTATTTCAGTTTCTCCATATACTTTAAAACCTAATTCTTCATATAAAGTTTTAGCTCGATTATCTTTAAATACTTGTAGAATCGTTCTAATTCCTTTTTTTCTATTTTCTTTTAATTGTTCTTCTAATATCTTTCTTCCAATTCCTTTATTTTGATATTCTTTTAATATACTTATTTCATTAATAAATAAATCTCCACTTTCTGTTGTATGTACTGCATATATTCCAACCTCTTTATTATCTATTAAGATAATTCGTTTATAATCTAAATGTTCTTCTAAGTCTTGTTTTAATCTTTGCTTTTGGTCATCATCATTCCAACCCCAAATTTTATCAACATACCATTTAAAGTTTTCTTTCTTTAATTCAAATAAAAAGTCAAAATCATCTAATGTGCAATTTCTAAAAGAATATTCCATATAGCACCTATTCCTTTCTTACGATTCTAATAATTTACATTGTGCCTTATACCATGCTGGAGTACATATCATAATTATTTTGCAATTTCCGTTCCAATAGTAGATTTCTCCTTTTTCTATTAGAATTACATCTCCTTGTTCAAAATTTATGCTCTCATCTTTTTTATTAAGAGTTCCTTTTCCCTCTAGTATATAACAAATTTCTTTACACTTTTCATTTGTACAATACCCTTTTTCTGGATATCTACCATTAATTGTATTTATACAAAAGTCAATATCTTTATCATTTAAACCTATTGAATATTCTAATAGTTTACTTGTATCACTATTTTTTATTGTTTGTGCATCACTAGATTTTACTATCTTCATTTTCTTACCTCTTAAATATAATTTACTATATCTTCAAATGTATCATATCCACTTTCGCTATTTATGTGTCCTGCATTTGGTATTAAAACTTGCTCTGTTGCAATTTTATCTGCAAATTCTTTTTCTACTTCATATTTTACATATGGATCATTATCTGAATAAAAACATATTATTTCATTTGTATATTGTTTTACATCTTCCAAATTGTTAAAATACATTGATTTATTTACTGTATCGTATTCTTCATTTATTCCTAAATAATTGTTAAATCCACATACAAATATTAATTTTTTTACTTTTAATTTATTATCTACTAAAAATTTGCTAACAAATACTGGTGCAATACTATGTGCTATTATTGTTGTGTTTTCATTTATTAGTCCTAAATCTAAATAATATTTAAGTAATTTACTCCAATTTTCATAATTTTGATAACCTACTCCTATTGGAAATTGTGGTACATATACTTGTTTTCTATCTGATGATATAAAGTCTTGTAACCAACTAAACCAATTTCCAAATGGACTTCCAAAACTTCCATGTATTATAAAATAATTTTCTTGCATTTCTAATACTCCTTCTCTATTATTTTACACTTTTTATTTCTTTTATTTCAAATCTATTTTCACTATGATAAATTCTATCACAGGTTAACAATTTTTACAATAAAATCCAAAAATAAAAAACATATCATTAAACTGTGGTTTTCATAATTTAACTAATATGTTTTTTACATTAATGTTTACTATTTCTTCCACTATAAAATATACTACACCATATTCTATAATTACTTCTAAATTTCACTCTAACCTTGTTTAAAGCATTGTAACATTAGTTTAACACCATCTGCTACTCCAGTATTATAATATTGTTCATTATAAATACCATCTTCATTATTACAAATATCTAAAAATTCTTGTAAACACTGTTGTATCTTTTCTATTGAAGTAACATCTTTTAAGTTTTCTTTAATTACTTGAATAAAATTATTATATTTTTCTTTCTTTTTACCTTTTATTGGTTTAATTTTCGTTTGCATATTTAATGAAATTAATTCCCAATTATTATTTCTATGTTCATATAGTACTTTTAAAAAATCATCTTGTGTAACTTCTAATATTGAATCTAATGAACTTTTACTCATTTAATCTCACCCCTTCCTAACTTGTGTGTGATGTTAACTCTGTTGAAAATACTTGTCAACACATTTCTCAATTCTTCTCAAACTTCTTTGAAACCCTGAAATTCCAGAGCAGAAAAATGATGTATTATTCCCATTATTCAAAAAAATAATACATCCTAATCGAAACCCTTCATCCCTTCGCTTTCAATTATAATAGTCTAATATGTAGATTTTAATTAATCTACTGCAGGTGCTGTTTTTTTCAAACATTGTGCATCCTTGCCCACACTTTTTACACCTACATATCCTTTTACAAGTTTTGCCTCCTGAAACTCTTTATTTATTGTGAGTATATGTTACAAAATCTCACTTACGCATTTTGTATAAATAGACTGTTTATACTCATACGAATGAATTTTATAGCATCGGCTCATAACACCTATCACTTTTAGCGAGTTTACGGCATCTCTCGTTGCACTAAAAAAAGCATCTGTATTCTTAATTACAAATGCTTAATTTGTGTCTTAATATTTAATTATTAAAATTCTTAGTTAAATTTTTCTAGCACATCCTCTGTGTGTTTTGCTTTCTCTCTTTTTCTCCTTGATTTCTACCCTATGCAGATCAAAATTGCCCTTAGGCAATTTTGCAGGATCAGGGCGACCTCCTCTCGCCCGCAGACTGCCTAAAAGTGTGGCTTTTAGCTGGGTGCTATAAAAATTTAGAGTGGTCATTTAGACATCTTGATATTTTAGTAGTTTATTACCCTATTTTTGTTAGCTAACATTCGCACCACAATCGATTTTATGCCACTTAATATTAAAACTAGATTAGTTATACCTATATTAAATTTTAGATAGAAAAAAATAAAGCACATTATCCGTACTTTATTACTGTAAGGTGGATTGCCCACTTATTTTTTCTTCTTTTCTACCCATCACCGCAACACACTCCACGTGTGTCATCTAAAAATCTTTTAAGATTTTTTAGAGTATGTTAAGTTACTTTAAAGCATTGAAAATATTATGTTTTTTAGCACTTTTTAATTCTATTTTAGTAGTATAAATATTTTCAAGATTTTAGTCCTTTTTGTAAATTATTTTTACTTTGGTTAGATTTTAGTTAGATGTTTTTACATAACAGAATATCTGCTATTTATAATATACTTGTATGACTAAATTATTTATATAATGTTTACATTATATATTTTTGTATATCTTCTATTATTCCATCAAAATCAACTTTAGAAAAGTCTGTTGTATCAACTAATATCTCATTATTGTTTATTCTAAACTCTTTGGATTTTATGGCTGTTTTTTCAAAATTTTGAAAATCATCAAAAACTCCATTTGACACTAATCCTATATGTCTTTCACTTGAATATTCTCTTTCTAAAAATCTTTTATGTAATATGTGTAAATCTCCTTCAAACCTTATTGTAATACTCTTATAATCATATTTATTTAACAAATCTTCTATAATAGGAACAGATTCTTTTACAAAATTACTTTCAGCTATTAAAGGTAATCCCACTTTCATTTGTTCTTCTATTATATAATAAAATACTGCATAACTACTTGCTCCAATTTTTCGTTTTGCTTCATAGTCTAAATTTGTGTCACTAAAAGAATCAAATAAAACTTCTTTTATTAAATCTTTACTAAAAAATGGTATTTTTAATACTTCTGATATTTTCTTACCATAGCTAGTTTTACCAGCTGCTAATTCTCCTGTAATAATTATAATATACTTTTTCTCCATAATCTTTTACCTCATACTTCCTAATTATATCATTCATTATACTTTCTATTATTTCCAAATGATTTTTTTACTGGATAATGTTCTTCATTCAACTTCATTTTATTTTTTAATGCTTCTGTTAAGTTAATCCCTGTGTAGTTTGAAAATAATAATACATAATATAAAACATCTGCTAATTCTTCCGAAATATCTTTTTTCTTTTTTGGATTTTTTAGCATTTCTTGCATTTGTATTTCATCTTTAAATCTAAAGATTTGCAATAATTCTCCTGCCTTAGTTGACATTCCTATTGCTAATTCTTTTGGATTATGAAATTTTGTCCATTCTCTATCTTCACAAAATTTCTGAACTACTTTTTTTAATTCATCTATATCCGTACTGTTATCCATTTTCTTCATCCTCCTTGATAATTACCTATTTAAGTTCTTTCAACTGATTATATCTTAGCATAAATTTAATAGTTTTACAAGCCAAACAAAAACCTACTTTTCAATACTTTTTCATAAAAAATACACCGAAGTGTATGCACTCTGCATATTCTCTTCAATATTTTTGTCATAAAAGAGCATTAGAAGGCTTGTCTTTCTATATGTTTACAGGAAATGCTCTGCTTTCCTTATCCTGCCCTTAAATTTTTATAAAATTTAAGGGCAATAAAATTTTCTGCCAGAAATATTTCTACTACTTTTATTTTTATTTAACATAAGATTTTGCAAAAACATTGCAAAATCCTGCAGTATACTTTTAAAAATTATCTTGTTATACTTCTTTTATACTCACTTATTGGA
Source organism: uncultured Clostridia bacterium (assembly GCA_948528155.1). Lineage (GTDB taxonomy): Bacteria > Bacillota > Clostridia > TANB77 > CAG-508 > CAG-269. The sequence continues at coordinate 7,715 of CAOSZT010000060.1, forward strand.
GGTATGCTATGAACAATAATTATTATAAATCTATGTTTAAGAATTATCCTGATGTAGTAAATGTTAAAGAATTACAATCAATGTTAGGTGGTATTAGTAAAAAGTTAGCTTATCATTTACTGCAAAACGATATTATTAAATCTATTAAAATCGGTAGAGAATACAAAATTGCAAAAGCTGATGTAATTTTATACCTTACTGAAAAAAATGCTCATAACTAGATTTTTGATTAAATCTGTGCATTTATAATTTCAATATTATAAATAGTAGGTAAATCTAATTCTGTTATGAATGAAAGGAGTTCTTATGCAAAATATAACAGAAAACCTACGAAAACAAAATATAACTGTTAGTTTACACGAAAAAAATAATATATATCAAGCAGTAATTAATTATAAAGATGATAGTAATAAGAGAAAACAAAAATGGGTATCAACTGGAATTAAAGTTGTTCGTGGTAATAAAAGATTAGCTTTGCAAAAAGCAGAAGAATATAGAGAACAATTTGAAAAGTCTTTTAATTTGAAAGAACGTATTAAAAAGGAAAATGATGAACAGGCTAAAAAGTATATGTTACTTAGAGAAAAATTACATACAATGGATTCTCATAAATATTATGACGAAAATATCTTATATTTTGATTATTTAAAATTATGGATTGAAAAAGTAAAAAGCAATCTTGAATTAACTACTTATACGTCTCATTTACAAATGATTAATTCAAGAATCAAGAATTATTTTACTTTAAATCCTATTAAATTACTAGAACTAGAGCCTATACATATTCAAAACTTTTATGACATTTTAATAGTTGATGGATTAAAACCTACTACTGTTATTCGCTATCACGCAATCATTAGAAAATCACTTGATTATGCTTTTAAAAATGATTTAATTGTAAATAACCCTGCTGATAAAGTAAAACGACCTAAGAAAAATATTTTTGTTGGCTCGTTTTATTCTGAAAATGAATTAAATACATTGTTTGAAAAATCTGAAAACGATCCACTCCATTTAGTAATTTTACTTACTGCATTTTATGGATTAAGAAGAAGCGAAGTTTTAGGTTTAAAATGGTCTGCTATTGATTTTGAAAATAAAACAATAATGATAAAGCATACTATTGTAGAAGTTAAAGTAAAAGGTAGTTATAAAATTATTGGAAAAGATAGAACTAAAACAAAATCTAGTCATAGAACTATGCCATTAACTGATGAAATAATAATAGCTTTGACTAATGCTAAAAAACAACAAAAATATTATAAGAGAAAATTTAAGAAAAGCTACAATACTAAATATGAAGAATATATTTGCCTAAATCCTGATGGTTCTATAATAAAACCTGATTATGTTACAAGACATTTTCCACTTTTACTAAAAAACAGTGGTTTAAGACATATTCGTTTTCACGATTTAAGACACTCTTGTGCTGGTTTACTATTAGCAAGAAACGTTCCTATGAAAGCTATTCAAGAATGGCTTGGTCATTCTGATTTTTCTACTACTGCAAATGTATATGCTCATTTAGATGTAAATTCTAAAATACTATCTGCTGAAGTTATATCTTCTGCTTTTAGTATAAAAAATTAACAAATCTAGTTTTTAATTTTTATAAACTAGATTTGCCATAATAAAATTTAATTATATTTATCTAAAATTTTACTTTGGTTAGATTTTAGTTAGATATAAAAATAAAATCTTATAACAAAAAGTACATCTTTACATACAGTAGAGGTAATTTGAACACTATATAAGATTAAGCACTGTAACGCACTCCACGTGTATTTTCTAATATTAAATATTGGTTCATTTTATTGTATTTATTGATGTTGTACTATCCAATGTGTGCCTTCTGCTGCTAAGTCTTCCTGTAAATTTGCTATTGGATCACCTTTACATGCAATATATGATGCTGTAATGGTAAGGAAACCTTTTTACTTATTATTTATATTTGAAAATACTAGTTTTAAATTTATATTTCTATTAGCATCAAATTCGATTTTATCTATTAATTTACTCAATATCTGTTTAGTTATATTCTCTGTATTTAAAAACTCCTCAGATAGCTTTTTAATTTGATTATAGCTTATTGTATGTTTTGATTTTTCTATTTCAATTTGCCCTTCTATTTCACAAATTTGTTTTTTGTAATTTTGAATTTCATTTTGCTTTTGTTCTTTTATAGATACAAACATTTCATCATCTATTTTTGATTCTAATTTATCATTGTATGCAATTTTTATATGTTCATATAGCTTTTCAGTTTTTTTCTTTAATAAATCTTTTCTATTTTCTAACCTTATACATTCAGAATTTATATTTTTTTCTAAATTTGCCATTATATTTTTTATATTGTTATCATTTATATAAATGCTTTTACATTCATTTTCTATAATAGGCATAATTATATGATACAGTTTTTTACTACTGATCGATTTCGTATTATTACACTTTTTATTACTTCCTTTGTTTGCTTCTGAACATATATAAGAATTAATTTCACATATACCATTTTTTGCAGGCTTTTCCTTGTGTTTTAATGTTGATATACTTCCACATTCTTTGCAAAATACTAATCCTTTAAAAATATCATCATACTTTCTATTTCGGTTGTTTTTAAACTTATCTTTCATAGTTTGGCATTTATTAAATGTTTCTATATCAATAATTGGTTGATGCGTATTTTCTACAATTATTTGCTTTTCTAATGGATTTAAAATTCTTTCTTTTCTCCTAAAGTTAGGTTTTACAGTTTTTGCTCCTACCATTGTTCCTATATATACTGGATTACCAATTATTTTAGTTATTGTAATTTCAGTCCAACCTTTATTTTTTGAGTTTACACCTTTTACTTTTAGATATTCTCTTGGTGGCATAATATTTCTATCATTTAAACTTTTTACAATTTCGTTTCTAGTATAACCTTTTGAGTATTTATTGAAAATTTCTTCGATTACCCACGAAACTTCTTTATCTATAACCAATTTATTCTTATTATCTTGGCTTTTTTTATATCCATATGGAGCTGTATTTCCTTGAAACAACCCTTGTTTTGCTTTGGCAATTTTTACTGCTTTTATTTTTCTTGATGTTTCTTTTGGATATAATTCACTTATTACTGCTTTAAATGATACTAAATCATCATCTTCATTGTAATAGGTATCTATGTTGTCTTGTGTTGCTGTTATAAATCTAACTTTTTTTGATGGGAAATATTCTTGATAATATCTTAAAACCATATTTGTATTACGTCCTAGTCTTGATAAGTCTTTTACAACCACCATATTTACAATACCATGTTCTATATCTTGTATCATTCTTATAAAATTTGGTCTATTAAAATTTGTTCCTGTATAACCATCATCAGGATAATGATCAACTATTTCAAAGGTATTTTGTGTTTCTCTTAATTGTAAATCAGATATGTACTGTGTTAATATTTTTTGTTGGTTTTTTATACTTTCACTTTCTTTTTTTCCATCATTATCATCTTTGGAAAGTCTTTCATATAAAGCAACATAGAAATGTTTGCTATTTATGTTGTCTACTTTGTTCAATCTTGCCTCCTTCTCTTAAAGTTAGACAACCATTTAAGTCAGCCGTTCGAGTAAAACAAGTTACAGATGACTTATACAACTTAAATTTTAAAATTTAAGTTGTATACCTTACATTACTATAACTAAAGTAATGTAAAATGTAAATGGTTATTTAATCTTTTCAAGGATTTTATTTGCACAGTATTCCTCAAATATTTGTAGTATGATATTTTTTAAATCTTGATTTCCATATTCAATTTTAATGTTGTAATTTACTTTTTCCATATACTTACACCTCTACTTAATAGTATTTTTTTGAGATAGGTTTATGCATAAAACCTAAGTAAATATTAAGCCATTGTCAAAATCTTTGATTTTGTGTCAATGGCTATATGCAACTGAACATATGTGAAGTTGCACACCTAAAAAAGCAGAAGTCAGTTTCTGACTTCTGCTAAAAATAATATTTGATAGTAATAATATATCATATTAAAATTGCAATGTATACTGCAGTATTTTGCAAGGTTTTTGCAAATTTTATGTTTACACATTAAGCAAATTTTATTGTATTCTTATTAATTATCTCTATATCTTCTTTTATTTCATTAAAAGTATTAATATTATCTTTAAAAATATCTGATATTGAACCTATTGTGCTAAATGGTTGTTCTTTTAGTTTATCTAAACTGATACTTCCATTTACAATAAGATATTCTTTTAATGCTTTTACAAATTCAATTTGTTTACTGTTTAATTTGTTGTCATTTATATATTTTGAAAATATTTGATTTGCTGTTTCTCTGTCTAGTCCTACTA
>CAOSZT010000061.1 GCA_948528155.1 uncultured Clostridia bacterium
AATATTTATTAATATATAATTATTTTTGGAAGGAAGAAAAATGGAAAAAGTAATAGTAATATGTGGACCAACAGCATCAGGAAAAACATCACTTTCAATAGAATTAGCAAAAAAAGTAAATGGAGAAATTGTATCAGCGGACTCAATGCAAATATACAAAGAAATGGATATTGGAACAGCAAAACCCACAATTAAAGAAATGCAAGGAATAAAACATTATCTTTTAGATTATGTATTACCAGAAGAAAGATATAGTGTTGCACAATATAAACAAGATGCAAAAAATGCAATAAAAGAAATATTATGTAAGGGAAAAATCCCCATAGTAGTTGGAGGTACTGGACTTTATATAAATAGTTTGATATATGAAATAGAATATAATAACATAAAAATAGATGAAAAATATAGAAAACAATTAGAAGAAATAGAACAAAAAGAGGGATTACAAAAATTATATAAAATGGCTTTAGAAATAGATCCAATAGCTATGGAAAAAATAAGTAAAAATGATAAAAAAAGAATAATAAGAGTCTTAGAAATATATAAAGCAACAGGAAAAACAAAAACAGAGCAAGAAATAGAATCTAGGAAAAAACCAGTTGAATATGATTATAGAGTTTATGCCATAAATTGGGACAGAGAAATATTATATCAAAGAATAAATAAAAGAGTTGATATAATGATTGAACAAGGGCTTATAGAAGAAGTACAAAATATTTTAAATAAATATAAAAGTTTCCCTACAGCTATGCAAGGTTTAGGATATAAAGAAGTAGTTGATTATATAAAAGGAATCTATACAAAAGAACAAATGATAGAAAAAATAAAAATGGAAACAAGAAGATATGCAAAAAGACAACTAACTTGGTTTAGAAAAAATAAAAAAACAATATGGATTGATGGAACAAAAGATATACAAGATAATGTTAAAATTATTTTGGAGGGTATAGTTTGAATAGAGATGAAAATGTAAATATAGAAAAAGACAAATCAAAATTAAATAAAAGGAAAATATTAATTTTATATATATCACTTTTTTTGATATTTATTTATTTAATGTATGCAGTATATTTACTTGTAAAACAGCCAACTAATAAAGTAACAGTAGAACAAGGAACATTATATTTAGAAGAAACAGATATTGGATATATAATAAGAAAAGAAAAAGTAGTAAAGGGAAATAATTATAAAAATGGAATGGAGCAAATAAAAAGTGAAGGAGAGAAAACAGCAAAAGGAGATTCTATTTATAGATACTATAGTAAAAATGAAGAAGAACTAAAAAAGCAAATTTCACAATTAGACAATCAAATACAAGAAGCACTAAAAGGTCAAGCTGAATTATTTCCTACAGATATAAAATTATTAGAAAATCAATTAGATGAAAAAATTGCAGAATTAGGGAAGACAACAGATACATCTAAAATGTCAGAATATAAAAAACAGATAAATGATATTATAACAAAAAAAGCAAAACTAGTAGGAGAGACAAGTAAAGCAGGAACATATTTAAAACAATTATATAATCAAAGAACAAAATTAGAAGAACAGTTAAATTCAGGAGCGGAATATATAAAAGCACCAAATAGTGGAATTGTTTCTTATAAAGTAGATGGATTAGAAGATACTTTGACACCTAACAATTTTTCAACATTAAGTAAAGAATTTTTGCAAGGGTTAAAATTAAAAACAGGACAACTTATTGCAACAAATGATGAATGTGGAAAAATAATAGATATTGATAAATGTTATATAGCAACAATAACTAATTCTGAAGAAGCAAAAAGTGCTACATTAGATAGTAATGTAAAAGTTCGATTATCAAACAATAAAATAATTGACGCAAAAATAAGCTATATATCACAAGAAAATGAAGATGAAATACTTATAATTTTAGAAATAAATAAACAAATAAGTGAGTTAGCAAATTATAGAAAAATTTCTTTTGATTTAATTTGGTGGAGTAGTACTGGGTTAAGAGTACCAAATCAAGCAATTGTAGAAGAAAATGGTTTAAATTATGTTGTTAGAAATAGAGCTGGTTATTTGAATAAGATATTAGTAGAAGTTAAAAGAAAAAATGATAAATATTCAATAGTTTCTAGTTATGATACTGAAGATTTAAAAGAATTAGGATTTACAGATAGTCAAATTAATTCAATGAGAAGGATTGCAATATATGATGAATTAGTATTAAATCCAGATTTAAGTAAAATAGAATAAATATTACAGAAATATTACAAAAACATTAAAAATATGTTACATTAAAGAAAAGTATTGACAAAAAATGAAAAAAAGTGGATACTTATTACAAATAATACGAAAATACAATTAGATAAAAGTTTTTAGGAGGTTTTTTTATGTCAGGAGCATTAATGAGTAAAGTATGGGACTTATTTGGAATGGATACAGCAGAGGAAGAAGATTATGAAGATGATATATATGAAAATGAATATGATGATGAAGAGATTGAAGATAGAAAAATATTTGGAAGAAAAAATAACAATAACAACAATAAAGTAGTAAATATGCCACAAAATCAAACTCAAGGTCAAGCAATAAAAATGATAATATCACAACCTACAACATTTGAACAATCAGATGAAATTTGTAGTTTTTTAAAAGAAAGAAAATCAGTAATAGTTAATTTGGAATATGTAAACAAAGATGTTGCTAGAAGAATAGTAGACTTTATTAGTGGAGCAGTTTATGCACTTGATGGATATATTCAAAAAGTATCAAATGCAATATTTTTAGTAGCTCCATCAAATTATGAAATAACAAATGATATGGCAAGAGAAGAAATGAAAAGTAAGTTATCAGTATCATGGTTAAGAAATAATAATGTAAATAATTAGTATGTAATGATTCTATTTAGGAGGAAAAAATGATAACACCTTTAGATATAGAAAATAAAAGATTTACAAAACAAATGGTAAATCGGTTATAGTGTTGAAGAAGTTGATGACTTTTTAGATGAATTAACAGTAGATTATAATAAAAATTATAAAGAAGTTAATGAACTTAGAAGCAAAGTAGAGGAACTAAATAATAGTTTAGTTCAATATAAATCAATAGAATCAACATTACAAAATACACTTTTAATGGCACAAACTACTGCTGAAGATGTAAAAAATGTAGCAAAACAAAAAGCAGATCAAATTATAGAAGAAGCAAAAGTTAATGCTCAAAAAAGAGTTGATGATTTAAATGGAGAGATTGTTATTAAACAAAAAGAATTAGAGGATGTAAAAAAACAATTTGATATTTATAAAGCTAAAATGGAATCTTTGTTGATTTCACAATTGGAATTATTAAAAGACGTTAATAAAGATGATTAAATTTTTACAAAAGAAAGCTACCATAAAGGTAGTTTTTTGTTTTTTTGTAGAATAAAAATGAATTTTATTACAATTTTGGAACAATATTACAGAACTATTAAATGTATATTACAATTCTATTAATTATATTGACTTTGATAAAAAAAAGAATAAAATAGTAACATAGGAGAAAATGCAAAATGAGAATAATAAGTGGAACAGCAAGAGGAACAAAACTAAATACATTAGAAGGACAGCTAACTAGACCGACTTTAGATAGAGTAAAAGAATCAATATTCAATATTATACAAAATGAAATAAAAGACGCAGTATTTTTAGATATATTTTCAGGAAGTGGAGCAATAGGATTAGAAGCAGCAAGTAGAGGAGCTAAAAAAGCAATTTTATGTGATAACTCTAAAGAAGCTATAAAAGTAATAAATAAAAACATAGAAAAAACGCACTTAAAAGAAAAAGTAGATTTGTATAATACAGATTATAAAACATTAATAAATACAAAATTAAAAGAAAAAATTGATATTATATATATAGACCCGCCATATAATTCAGATTTTGCAGTAAAATCAGTTGAAATTATAATTAGCAGAAAATTAGTTAATGAAAATTCTAGTATAATTATAGAAACAGACGAAGAAGAAAAAATAATAAAACAATTAGAAAAATTACAAATTGAAATAAAAGATAAAAGAAAATATGGAAGAGTAACATTAATTTTTCTAAAATATAAAAAGAAGGAAACAATAAAAAACATTTAAAAAATAAATAATTTAGTTATTTTGCACAAAAATTGAAAAAGATATTTAAAATAAGAAAAAGAACAGTTAATTAGTGTGTAAATCAGAAAGGGGTAAAACCATATGGAAATATTTGAACTACTAGAATCTATTGAAGACATAATTGAAAGGAGTAGAAATCTACCATTTTCATCAAAAGGAGTAATTGACAAAGACAATGCATTAGACTTAATAAAAGAAATAAGACTAAAACTTCCAGACGAATTAAAACAAGCAAAATGGGTAAAAGAAGAAAGGCAACGTATATTAGTAGAAGCACAAAAAGAAGCAGATGGAATTGTAAAAGAAGCAGAAAATAGAATAATTTCAATGATAGATGAACACGAAATTACAAGAAAAGCATATGAACAAAAGAAAGAAATAATAGAAAATGCAAATGAAAGATCAAGAGAAATTTCAAACGGAACAAAAGAATATGCAGACGAACTATTAACACACACAGAAGAAGTATTAACAAAAACATTAGGAAACCTAGAAAATAGTATATCAGAAGCATTAAAAATAATGGAAATATCAATAGAAGACACAATAAAAACAGTTCAAAATAGTCGAAGAGAATTGAATTAACAATACAAAAGATAAAATTAAAAAATAAAAGGAGAGAAACGGAGGACAGACGTCTGTTCTCTCCTTTTAAGATAGCCGTTCGAGCAACAGCGAGTTACGGATATCTTATACAAAATTTAAGAAATAAATTTTGTAAACAACAAAAAAGCCGTTAGGACGACAGCGAGTTATGAATACAACATATTGAAAAATAGTAAGTTGTCGATTAGTTAGAAAATTTATTAAAAGGAGATATTTAAAGATGTTTAATTTATTTAAAAAAGAAAGAAAAAGCAATAACAATAGGAAATATAGTTCTGATGAAATGTGTATGACCTGTAGTCATATATTAGAAAATGATAAACCGATTTTATATATCAAAAGAGAGGCTGAGGATGGAAGATATCAATTTTTATGTGAAGATAATAACCATACTGATTCAGAAATAAGAATTATTGAAATTGAAAAAATCATAAAAAAGGATAAAGAAATTGAAAGAATATTGCCTTTAGAAATAGGATTAGAATTAAAAAGACAATATATTAGTGGAAAAGGATTAGAACTTAAAAAATTTATACAAGATGGTATTAATAATATCATTCAAAAAGATATAAAAGATAACAAAGTTTTAATGACACAGTTATATAATAACGGTGAAATAGTTTATTATAATGGCAGAAATGGAACTTGGTTTGATTGGGATATGAATGGTAAGACAAGTTGGTTTACTGTTTGTTTTAATGATAAAAAAAGAATGGGATATATAAGCATTGCAATTTTTAAGGATGGAACTGTTAGTGGATATAAATGGGGAAATTATGGCAAGGATGAAGCGGAAAGTATTTCTTTAGAGAACTTAACTATAGAAGACACAGAATATCTCGTAAGATTATTGTTGCAACAAACGGATGACAAAGGTATTTTTGATATAAATATGAATGATATAAATTGGGAAGCACCTATATTTTTAGAACAATTGGAAGGAACAAAAGAAATATAATAGAAGTTTGAAAAGAGTAAAGAGTTATACAAATTACAATTTTAAAAGGAGATAAATTTATGGATAGAAAATTAAAAATAATAATAGATAATTGTCCTCAAAATCATAAATGCCCAGCAGTAAATGTTTGTCCAGTTGGAGCATTAAAACAGAAAGACTTTGAAGCACCTAAAATAGACCATGATAAGTGTATAAGATGTGGCAAATGTTCAAACTTTTGCCCTAAAAAAGCATTAGTATTAGACTGAAAAACACAATATATATGTCATAAATTTTATAAAAATTAGAAAAAGAATGTAAAAAAAGAAAGGTAAAAAAATAATTAAAGGATAAAAAGAAATAAAAAATTAAAGTTACATATACAAATACAAAAATTAGTAAAGCTAAATAATAACTCCATATGGAAAATTATTCATCATTTGTAACTTTAAGGAAGGAATGATATTGGAAATGGCTAAAAGAGGAACTAAAAAAAGAAAAGCAACAAAAGCAGTAAAAAAAAGGGCATCAAATACAGACTTAACAGTAGTTGGATTAATAATATTAAGTATATTACTATGTGTACTAATATATGGAAAATCAGGAACATTAGGAATAACACTCAATGAAATATTGGGAGGAATGATAGGAATAATAAAATATGTATTTCCAATAGGAATATTTGCAGTAGCAATAAAAATTGCTTGTGCAGACAATAATTACATAACATCAAAATTATTGCAATATACAATATTAATAATAAGCTTTTCAGCTTTAGTAAGTGTTTATCAAATAAATACAGAAGAATTAATAATAAAAGAAAAAGAATTTTCAATAATAGTAAAAGATGCATACAGTATAGGCTCACAAGGAAATGGAGGAGGAGTATTAGGAGCAATTCTTGCTACACCATTAGTTAATTTATTTAGTCCAGTAGGAGCTACAATATTATGTATTGGAATTGTTGTAATGCTAGCAGTATTTACATTTGGAATAAATATATCGGAAATAATCAATAATTTTGTTGAAAAATCTGAAGAAAATAGAGAAGAAAAACTTGAAAGAAAAATGAAAATAAGAGAAGAACAATTAAGAGTTAGACAAGAAGCACTTGAAAGAAGAAAAAAGGAAAAACTTGAAAAAGAATTAATGAAAGAAAATTCAAGAAGAGAAGCTTTATTAACAGATGTAGGAACAAATCAACAATATGATGAACGACCACAAGTACAAGGACAAATTCAAGAACCAGAACAAATAAAAATCAATTTTGGTGGAAGAATTATTGATGAAGAAGGCATAGAAAAAAAGAAAAAATATGACCATAAAGATGATGACTTAACACCATTAACAAAACAAACAAAGAAATTAAAGAAAATGCAAGATATTCAACCAGATGTTTTAGAAAGTAATATATTCAAAAATCCACAAAACAACACAACTAATACATCAAAACAAGAAGAAAATAGTGCAGTTGTACAAGAAGACAACAATTTATTTAGACAAGAAGAGGAAAAGAAAGAAGATAAAACAAAAGAAGTATTACAACTAGAACACGCAATGATAGTGGAAGATGAAAATTATGAATATCCACCATTTGAATTATTAGGAAAGCCAGAAAAAAAGACTTTAAAAGGTGGTGCAAAAGCCTTAACAGATACAGCAACAAAATTGCAAAAAACATTATACAGCTTTGGAGTTTCAGCAAAAGTTGAAAATGTTTCTGTTGGACCTGCTATAACAAGATATGAGCTAAAACCAGCAGAAGGTGTAAGAGTTAGTAAAATAGCAAATTTAGCTGATGATATTGCATTAAACTTAGCAGCAGAAACAATAAGAATTGAAGCACCAATACCAGGAAAACAAGCAGTTGGAATAGAAGTTCCAAATAAAGAAAAAGAAGCAGTACATTTAAGAGAAGTCTTAGAAAGTGAAGAATTTGCAAACAACAAATCAAAATTATCAGTTGCATTAGGAAAAGATGTTGCAGGAAATATACAATTAGCAGATATAGCAAAAATGCCACATGTTCTAATAGCTGGATCAACAGGATCAGGAAAGAGTGTGTGTATAAATACAATAATTACAAGTATAATTTTTAATAGTAAACCAAGTGAAGTAAAAATGGTAATGGTAGACCCAAAAGTTGTTGAATTATCAGTATATAATGGAATACCACATTTACTTATACCAGTAGTTACAGACCCTAAAAAAGCAGCTGGAGCATTAGCTTGGGCTGTACAAGAAATGGATAATAGATATAATTTATTTGCTCAAAAAGGTGTAAGAGAAATAAAAGGATATAATAATGCAATAGAAAAAGAAGAAGGACAAGGAAAATTACCACAAATAGTAATAATAGTAGATGAGTTGGCAGACTTAATGATGGTTGCTGCAAAAGATGTAGAAGAAGCAATATGTAGACTTGCACAAAAAGCGAGAGCTGCAGGAATGCACTTAGTTATTGCAACACAAAGACCATCAGTAGATGTAATAACAGGATTAATAAAAGCAAATGTGCCATCAAGAGTAGCATTTGCGGTATCTTCACAAATAGATTCAAGAACAATTTTAGACACAGTAGGTGCTGAAAAACTTTTAGGAAAAGGAGATATGCTATTTTTCCCAACAGGTTATCCAAAACCTGTTAGAGTACAAGGAGCATTTGTCTCAGATGAAGAGGTAGAAAAAATAGTTGACTTTGTAAAACAAAATGGAACTGCAACTTATAGTGAGGATATTTTAGAGTCAATAGAAAATAGTAATAAAAGTGAAAAAGATTTAGTGCAAGAACAAGCAGAAGATGACGATACAGATCCATTTTTAATGGATGCAATAGATGCAGTTGTTGAACAAGGACAAGCTTCAACATCTTTTATACAAAGAAAATTTAAAGTAGGTTATGCAAGAGCTGGAAGAATTATTGATCAAATGGAAGAAAGAGGTATTATTTCTGGATATCAGGGTAGTAAACCTAGAGAAGTCTTGGTAACAAAAGAAAGACTTGAAGAATTAAAAATGGGAACAGAGCCAGAAGAAAATGTAGAAGAATAAAAATTTTTAAATAAAATGAACGAAACGAAGCGTGAGAAAGGAGGGTATATGCCACAAAAGAAAAAAAATATAATAGAGAAAATAGTCAAAAAAGACTATAATAATGAATTAGAAAAAATTTTAGAGCAAAAGCAATTTGGCGAAAATGTAAAAAGTACTCTCTTAAGTATATTATATAAAATAGAAATAGCATATAAAGATTTAGAAATAGTCAAAAAAGATATCGAAAGTAAAGAAGAATATATTTTAAATATACTAGAAATAATAAAAAACGAAATTAATTCAATAAAAATCATAAAAATGAGTGAGCAACAAAATAAAATACCAAACAATAAAACATATATAATCAATAAAGAAAAAAAAGAAATAATATCATATCCAATAGAAAGAAAATTATTATATGCAATATCAAAAATAGGAAAAAAAGAAAAAATAATAAAAGATGAATATTTTGTAATCAATGAAACATTATCAGAACTTATAAATGTAGGAAATAATATAGATACAGTAGAACCAATAAGAGATTTTAATGGATATTCATGGACAACTATAACACAAGAAATTGAAAGTACAGATCATAATTTGGTGTATCAAAATTTAAAAATGATTATAGGATATAAATTTTTAAATAAATGGATAAAAAGTAGGGAATTTTTAATAGACTATTTTGAATTATTCAAATATGAGCTAGAAGACAGATATGGTGAGGAAAATAAAGATAAAATTATAGATTTAATATCCCAAATATCAATATTATTAAATATTAAGTTTGATAATATAAAAAATGAAATATTAATGAAAATTAATAAAGAAACTAATGAAGAATTAGAGAAAATTCAAGATAAAGAAAAATTTATAGAAGAGGTAACAAAAAGAAAAATAAATATTGAAAAAAAAATAAAATATATAGATACCACAATTAGAAATAAAGAAGAACTAAAAAATGAATATATAAAAAGGAACAAAAAATTACCATTAGAAAAAAAGATTTTTAGTATGAGAGTACTTTCAAAAGTAATGGAACAAGAAAAAGAAATATATTTAAAAAAATTAGAAAGATTAAATAAAATAATAAATCCACAAAATTTCATAAAATACAAAAAAGAACTTGAACAAAAACATAAATATCTAAAAGTTCTAGACATGCAAGACAGAGAAGAAGGATTAAACAAATTAAAGATAGAACTACAAAAAGTGTTTTTAGAAGCAATAAAAATAAATATTGACAAAGCACAAACAAAACAACAAATTCAAAAAATAATATATGATTTTAGATATTATTTGCTATTACCATACAATAAAGAAAAAACAATACAAGAAATAGAAGAATTACAAGAAGCAATAATAGAAATATCAAAAAAAATAATAAAAAAGGCAATAAAATTAAAAGTAATAGAAAAAATATCAAATAATGAAAGAACAAACTATGAAATACTAAAAAATATATTTTATATAAGAATAATAAAATTAGAAGATGCCTACTTAAAAATAACAAAAGAAAAAGATAAATATTATATGCAAATATTTGATGAAAACATATTTGAGGAAAATATAGAAATAATAAAACCAAAAGAATTAGAAATAAAATTAAACAAAAAAATATCAATATGGTGTTAATAAGGAGGGAAATTTATGAAGATTACTTTTTTAGGTGCAACAAGAACAGTAACAGGATCCAATTACTTGATAGAAGGAGCTGGAAAGAAGTTTTTGGTAGACTGTGGTATGTGGCAAGGAAAAAAAGAGCTAGAGAAGGAGAATTTTAAAGATTTTGAGTTTAATCCAGCTGATATTGACTTTATGCTACTTACACATGCACATATAGACCATTCTGGAAGAATTCCTAAACTATATAATGAAGGCTTTAAAAATAAAGTTTATGCACAAAAGGCAACTTGTGATTTATGTGCTTTAATGTTACCTGATAGTGGACACATTCAAGAAATGGAAAATGAATGGAAGAATAGAAAGAGATTAAGAAAAGGACTAGAAGCACGTGAGCCACTATATACTGCAGAACAAGCAGCCAGATGTTTAGAAATATTTGAGCCAGTAGAGTATGATGAAATTATTGATATAACTCCTGATATTCATGTAAGATTTAATGATGCTGGACATATGTTAGGTTCTAGTATAATTGAAATATGGGTTAATGAAGATGGAAAACAAACTAAAACAGTATTTACAGGTGATTTAGGAAATAATGATATTCCATTACTTAGTGAGCCAACAATGATTGAAGACGCAGATTATTTGGTAATGGAATCTACCTATGGAAGTAGAAAACATATAAATAATGAAGAAAAAGCAGAAATGTTTTTGGATATAGTTTCAGAAACCTTAGATAAAAAAGGAACAGTAGTAATACCATCTTTTGCAGTTGGAAGAACACAAGAAATTTTATATGAATTGAATAAAATAAAAGAAACTAGAGATGATGAAAAGTTTCTAAGGAAGTATAAAACTTTAATGAAAGCACCAGTATATGTAGATAGTCCGCTTGCAATATCAGCCACAGAAGTATTTAAAGAAAATATGGATTTATTTGACGAAGAAACTCAAGCAGATATATCAAGAGGAGACAATCCACTTGAATTTCCAGGATTAAAATTTACAATAACAGCAGAGGAATCAAAAGCTTTAAATGAAGACACAACACCAAGTATAATAATTTCAGCAAGTGGAATGTGTGAAGTTGGAAGAATAAAACATCATTTAAAACATAATTTATGGAATCCAAATTCTTGTATACTATTTGTAGGATATCAAGCTCAGGGAACTTTAGGTTATAGTATAGTAAATGGTGCTAAAAGTGTAAAAATTTTTGGTGAAGAAATTGCTGTAAATGCCAGAGTTGAATATTTAGAAGGGTATTCAGGTCATGCTGATCAAGAGGGATTAATGAATTTTATTTATTCTTTTATAGATAAACCTAAACATATTTTCCTAGTACATGGTGAAGAAGAAGCTCAAAATACTTTTAAGGAAATGATTGAAACTGAAACTAGTTTACCTGTTACAATTGCTGAATTTGGTGAAACATATGACTTAGCTGATGAAGCTAAACTTACTTCAAAAATAGAGAGAAAGCTACCTATTACTAAAAGAAGTGAAGTATTGGCTAGACTAGAGAAGTTGAAAGATGAGATTCTAGATATGGAAACTTCTGTTAAAGAAGATATAGAGAATACCAATTTGAAAGATGAAGATATTTTTAGAATTAATGAAAAAATTAAAGATTTAGAAAAACAAATTTTGAAGGTAATAGAAGGATAAAAAAGAAGGGAAAGAGGGACGTTCCTTGAAATCCCTTGTAGCG
>CAOSZT010000062.1 GCA_948528155.1 uncultured Clostridia bacterium
TACTAAAAAATAATATCTTATAGCTCTTTTGCTACTCTACAGATTTAAAATTTGATCTGAACTGTAACTGTAAATTATATAGACTAAAAAATTATAGAAAATGTCTTGTCAAAGTTAAAATAAAATGTTAAAATAATAATAGATTAAAAAAAAACCGAATTTTTCGGAAAAATTTTTTTAATCTTTTTTTTATTTTCAAATTAATGATTAAGGGGAGGAATAAAAAATGAATACAAAATACATATTTGTAACAGGTGGAGTGGTGTCAGGACTAGGGAAAGGAATAACGGCAGCATCAATAGGAAGATTATTAAAAAATAGAGGATATAAGGTAACAGTACAAAAATTTGACCCATATATTAATGTGGATCCAGGAACAATGAATCCATATGAACATGGAGAGGTATTTGTAACAGATGATGGAGCAGAAACAGACTTAGATTTAGGGCATTATGAAAGATTTATAAATGAAAGCTTAACACAAAATTCAAGTGTAACAATGGGAAGAATATACTCTAATGTAATAGAAAAGGAAAGAAAGGGAGATTATTTAGGAAAAACAGTCCAAGTAATACCACATATTACAAATGAAATCAAAGACAAAATATATGGATTTGAAGGATCTGATACAGATATAGTAATTACAGAAGTAGGTGGAACAGTAGGAGATATAGAAGGATTATCAATAATAGAAGCAATTAGACAAGTAGGATTAGAAAAAAATCCAGAAGATGTGTGTTTTATACATGTTACTTTATTACCATATATTTATGGGTCAAATGAAATAAAATCAAAGCCAACTCAACATTCTGTAAAAGAATTGCAAAGTTTTGGAATACAACCAGATATTTTAGTGTGTAGAAGTGAGCAGGATATACCAGAAAATATAAGGGAAAAATTAGCATTGTTTTGTAATGTAAGAAAAACAAGTGTAATTCAAAATAAAACAGCAGATTGTTTATATGCTGTACCACTAATGCTTGAAGAAGAAGGTCTCGCAAGAGAAGTTTGTAATCATTTAAAACTGGATAGATATATACCAGATAATAGAAAATGGGAAGCAATGATAGATAAAATAAGAAATATAGATAAAAATAATAAAGTAAAAATTGCAATAATTGGAAAATATGTAAAACTGGAAGATGCTTATATTTCAGTGATAGAAAGTATAAGACATGCAGGATTTGCAAATGATGTAGAAACAGAGATAAAATTAGTAAATAGTGAGAAAATAACAAAAGAAACAGTGAAGGAATTATTAAAAGGTTTTCAAGGGATTGTAGTTCCAGGAGGATTTGGAAATAGAGGAATTGAAGGAAAAATAGAAGCAATAAAATATGCAAGAGAAAACAAAATACCATTTTTAGGAATTTGCTTAGGTATGCAAATGGCAGTAGTAGAATTTGCAAGAAATGTTTTAAAAATTGAAGATGCAAATTCAGCAGAATTTGATGAAAAAACTGAAAATCAAGTAATTCATATTATGGAAGAACAAAAAGTAATTGACAAAAAGGGTGGAACGATGAGATTAGGAGCATATCCATGTATTATAAAAACAGAAACTATTGCTCAAAATGTATATGGAGAAAAAGAGATCTCTGAAAGACATAGACATCGTTTTGAATATAATAATGATTATAAAGAAAGATTAGAAAATGCAGGATTATTATGTTCTGGAATTTCTCCTGATGGTAATTTAGTAGAAATTGTAGAACTTAGTAAAAAAGAACATCCATATTTTATAGCTGCACAATTTCATCCAGAGTTAAAATCAAGACCTAATAAACCAGCTCCTTTATTTGTTGGATTAGTAAATGAGGCAAAAAATATTTAGTATGTAGAAAGCACTGAAAAAGTGCTTTTTTTCATTCTTCAATTTGTAAACAGTTCTAAAATAAAAAAATCAAAATATAATATATAGTCAAATTTTATTTACAAACTGTAACTTGTTGGTCTCCACATTCATTCTTAAAAAATAATATATTATAGCTCTTTTGTACTTTACAGATTTAAAATTTGACCTAAACTGTAACAAAATTGTGAAATTTATGTGAATTTTAGCAAACTCTATTGACAATTGCTAAAAAAAGGTATAAATTATTAGCAGTCGCTAAAAAAGAGTGCTAATAAAAATTTTTAAATGAAAATATGAAGGAGGTAAAATTATGATTAAACCATTAGGAAGTAGAGTATTAATAAAAATGAAAGAAGGAGAAGAAACAACAAAAAGTGGAATAATTTTGGCAGGAGCAGCACAAGAAAAACCACAAATAGCAGAAGTAATAGAAGTAGGACCAGGTGAAAAAATAGATGGAAAAATAGAAGAAATGTATGTAAAAAAAGGTGATAATATAATAGTAAGCAAATATTCAGGAACAGAAGTAAAATATGAAGGAAATGATTATATAATAGTAAAACAAGATGATATATTAGCAATTGTAGAATAAATTAAAATTTAAGAGGGCAAATAATACAAAACCCTATTTTGAAAGGAGATTGATATAAAATGGCAAAACAAATAAAATTTGGAGAAGATGCAAGAAAATCATTATTAGAAGGAGTTAATAAATTAGCAGATACAGTAAAAGTTACATTAGGACCAAAAGGAAGAAATGTAGTATTAGATAAAAGTTTTGGAGCACCATTAATTACAAATGATGGAGTAACAATTGCAAAAGACATAGAATTGGAAGATAAATTTGAAAATATGGGAGCAAGATTAGTTAAAGAAGTTTCTGAAAAAACAAATGATGTTGCAGGTGATGGAACTACAACAGCAACAGTTTTAGCTCAAAGTATGATAAAAGAAGGAGTTAAAAATGTTGCAGCAGGAACAGATCCAATGGCAATGAAAAGAGGAATAGATAAAGCTGTAAAGGTTGCAGTTGAGGAATTACAAAAAATAAGTGTGCCAGTAAATGGAAAAGAAGATATAGCGAGAGTTGCAAGTATTTCGGCAAATAATGAAGAAATAGGAAGTTTGATTGCAGAAGCAATGGAAAGAGTTTCAAAAGATGGAGTTATAACAATAGAAGAATCAAAAACATCAAATACAGAATTAAATGTTGTTGAAGGAATGCAATTTGACAAAGGATATGTTTCTCCATATATGGTAACAGATACAGAAAAAATGGAAGCAATTGTTGATAACCCATACATATTAATCACAGATAAAAAAATAAGCAATATTCAAGAAATATTACCACTATTAGAAGGTTTAATGCAACAATCAGGAAAATTAGTGATAATTTGTGATGATATAGAAGGAGAAGCTTTATCTACACTAGTACTTAATAAATTAAGAGGAGTACTAAATGTTGTTGCAGTTAAAGCACCAGGATTTGGAGATAAAAGAAAATCAATGCTTGAAGATATTGCAATATTAACAGGAGGAGAAGTAATAACTTCAGATTTAGGATTAGAACTAAAAGATACTCAAATAGAACAATTAGGAAGAGCAAGACAAATAAAAGTACAAAAAGAGAATACAATAATAGTTGATGGATCTGGAGATAAAACAAAAATATCTGCTAGAGTAAATCAAATAAGAACACAAATAGAAGAAACAAAAAGTGATTATGATAAAGAAGGTTTACAAGAAAGACTTGCTAAAATAGCTGGTGGAGTTGCAGTGATTGAAGTAGGTGCTGCTACTGAAACTGAAATGAAAGATAAAAAATTGAGAATTGAAGATGCTTTATCAGCAACAAAGGCTGCTGTTGAAGAAGGAATTGTTGCAGGTGGTGGAACAGCATTAATAAATGTAGCTCCAGCAGTAGAAAAAATTATTACAGAATTAAAAGAAGGAGAAAAACTAGGTGCAGAAATAGTTCTAAAATCATTAGAAGAGCCAGTAAAACAAATTGCAAGAAATGCAGGATTAGAGCCAGCTGTAATTGCAGATACAGTTAAAAAATCAGAAGTTGGTATTGGTTTTGATGCTAGTGTTGAACAATATGTTGATATGAAAAAATCAGGAATAGTTGATCCAACAAAAGTTACAAGAAGTGCTTTACAAAATGCTGCTTCAATAGCTTCTATGGTTATTACTACAGAGAGCTTAGTTGCAGATTTACCTGAGCCTAAGTCTTGTAGTTGTGGTCATGATAATGGAATGGGAGCAGGAATGGATGGAATGTATTAAAAATTGAGAAATTTGCATTTTTATTGCTGGTAACTGAAACAAATTGATAAAATACTTTTTTAGAGAAGAAAAACTTTAAAAAATTATATTTATCAATTTGTTTTAGCTATTCAACAATAAAATAGTATTATATAGTAATGGTAAAGGGTTACTGAATAATGCTTGTTACTAGATAATGGTTTGCACAAAATGAAGCCGTCCAAAATGTTTAAATATAAATGATTTTTAGATGTTAACGGCTCCTTACATAATTTAAGAACTTCTAAGCTCAATTTTCGGCACCATTCCTGTGCTCATTCCTTTAAAGTAAAGGAATGCCACGGACACTTTCCAAAAATTTCGCTAAAAAGTTCTAAAATTATTCCAAGTCACACATTAACATCTAAAAATCATTTATATTTAAACATTTTGGACTACTCAATAGTAAAAAAAGTATTATCCAGTAACTAATGCTTTGCAAAAAGTGAAAAAAGTACTTGCAATTATAGGAAAAAATTGTTATAATAGTACACGTATTAAACACATAAAGCAAGTTTAAAGGGGTGTGCCAGATTATTGGTCCTATTTAAATGATGAACTTTATGGAAGTAAAACAAAAAAGGGAGGAATTTAAAATGGCAGTAGTTGCAATGAAACAATTACTAGAAGCAGGTGTTCATTTTGGACATCAAACAAGAAGATGGGATCCAAAAATGGCTGAATATATATTTCAAGCTAGAAATGGAATTCATATAATCGATTTACAAAAGACATCTAAAAAAATTGATGAAGCTTATGCTTTTTTGAAAGGACAAATTGAAGAAGGAAAAACAGTTTTATTTGTTGGAACAAAAAAACAAGCACAGGAATGTGTAAAAGATGCAGCAGAAAAATCTGGAATGTACTACATTGATCAAAGATGGTTAGGAGGAATGCTAACAAATTTTGAAACAATTAGAGCAAGAGTACAAAGATTAAAAGATTTAGAAACAATGCAAGAAGATGGTACATTTAATGTATTACCAAAAAAAGAAGTAATATTATTAAAAAAAGAAATGGAAAAACTAGAAAAGAATTTGGGTGGAATTAAAGAAATGGAACAAATTCCAGGAGTTATATTTTTAGTTGATCCTAAAAAAGAACATATAGCAGTATTAGAAGCTAAAAAATTGGGAATACCAGTAATAGGATTAGTTGATACAAATTGTAATCCAGAAGAAGTTGATTATGCTATTCCAGGAAATGATGATGCAATAAGAGCTGTTAAATTGATAACAGATGTTATGGCAAATGCAATTATAGAAGGTAAACAAGGAGAAAGTTTTGAAACAGATGTTGTTTCAGAAGATGGAATGGAAGAAGAAATAACATCTATGGAAGAAATTGTTGCAAATAGTGAAGAAATGTAATAAAAAATAAGTTACAGAAATTATAAAAGAAAAGAGCGAGCAACGCTCGTTCGAAAATATTCGGACGGGGAAAAGGCTTGCTTTTTAAATTAATATATAAAGTTTAAGAAATGTAAGAACAATATGTTCAAATAGATATTTTAAGGAGGAATAAAAATGGTTACTGCAAGTTTAGTAAAAGAATTAAGAGAAAAAACAGGAGCTGGAATGATGGATTGCAAAAAAGTTTTAACAGAAACTGATGGAGATATGGAAAAAGCAATGGACTTATTAAGAGAAAGAGGAATTGCAAAAGCTGCTAAAAAATCTGGAAGAATTGCAGCAGAAGGTTTAGTAGAAGCATATGTTTCAGAAGATGGAAAAACAGGTGCAATTGTAGAAATTAATTCAGAAACAGATTTTGTTGCAAAAAATGAAGAATTTAAAACATTTGTTATGAATGTAGCAAAACAAATTGTAAATAAAAATCCAAAAGATGTAGAAGAATTATTAGCATCACCTGCTGAATTTGAAGCTGGAAAAACAGTACAAGAATCATTAGTAGGAAAAATAGCAACAATTGGAGAAAACTTATCAATAAGAAGATTTGAAAGATTTGAAGCAAAAGGAATAATTGCAAAATATATTCATGGAGATGGAAAAATAGCTGTTTTAGTTAATATGGCTAAAGGAACACAAGAAGTTGCTAAAGATATTTGTATGCAAATAGCAGCAGCTAAACCAGAATTTGTAAAGAAAGATGAAGTACCAGCTGAAAGAGTAGAAAAAGAAATGGAAATTTTAAAAGTTCAAACAATGAATGAAGGTAAACCAGAAGCAATTGCTGAAAAAATAGTTCAAGGAAGAATTGGAAAATTTTATGAAGAAATATGCTTAGTAGACCAAGCATTTGTAAAAGATCCAAATAAAAAAGTTTCTCAATTATTAACAGAAACAGGAGCAGAAGTTGTTGAATTTGCTAGATTTGAAAAAGGTGAAGGAATAGAGAAAAAAGAAGAAAATTTTGCTGAAGAGGTTATGAATCAATTAAAATAGAAATGTGAGTAAAATTAAAAATAATATGAAATCTAAACAAAATATAGATTTCATATTATTTTTTTGAAAAAGTCTATTAATTTAAAAAAATATATGATAGAATACATTTAATAAAATAGTAGAAGGAGTGAATAAATTGTCAAAGCCAAAATATAAAAGATTACTATTAAAGTTAAGTGGAGAAGCACTAGCTGGAGAGAACAAAACAGGAGTGAATGTAGAAACAGTAGGAAAAATATGTGATAAAATAAAAGAGATTATAGAAATGGGAGTGCAAGTAGGAATCGTTGTTGGAGGAGGAAATTTTTGGAGAGGAAGAAATGGTCATCAAATGGAAAGAGCAACAGCAGATTATATGGGAATGTTAGCAACAGCGATGAATGGATTAGCATTACAAGATGCGTTTGAAGCAAGAGGAATACACTCAAGAGTACAAACAGCTATAGAAATGAGAGAAATAGCAGAACCATTTATAATAAGAAAGGCAGAAAAACATTTACAAAAAGGTAGAGTAGTAATATTTGCAGGAGGAACAGGACACCCATATTTTACAACAGATACAGCAGCAGTTTTAAGAGCAACAGAAATAAATGCAGAAATAATATTATTAGGAAAGTCAATAGATGCAGTATATTCAGCAGATCCTAAAATAGATAAAAATGCTCAAAAGTATGAGCAAATATCATATTTAGAAGTATTGGAAAAAGATTTAAAAGTTATGGATTCAACAGCAACAGCATTATGTAGAGATAATAATATTCCATTACTAGTATTTGGAATATCAGACCCAGAGAATATTGTAAGAGCAGTAAAAGGAGAAAAAATAGGAACATTAGTAAAATAAAAAGTGTTGGCAGACGAAATTTAAAAAAAAATTTTGGATGACGATGAACGGAGCGTAAGCGAAGAGAAAGGAAAGATTATGGATTATACAAATATTAAAGAAAAGATGGAGAAAAGTATAAGTGTTTATAATGAAAAATTATCAGAGGTTAGAGCAGGAAGAGCGAATCCTGCAATATTAAATAAGGTAAAAATAGATTATTATGGAACACCAACACCAATAAGTCAAGTAGCTGGAATATCTGTTCCAGAGGCTAGATTGATTGTTATTCAACCTTGGGATTTAAGTGTATTAAAAGAAATAGAAAAAGCAATTCTAGCTTCAGATATAGGAATAAATCCTAATAATGATGGTAAAGTTATAAGACTAGCATTTCCAGAATTGACAGAAGAAAGAAGAAAAGATTTAGTAAAAGATATTAAGAAAATGGCAGAAGAAGCTAAAATTTCAATTAGAGCAATAAGAAGAGATGGAATAGAAGAAGCAAAAGCAGAGCAAAAAGAAGGAAATATAACAGAAGATGAGTTAAAACAAGCAGAAAGTGAAATACAAAAATTAACTGATAAAAGTGTAGAAGAAATTGATAAAATATTGGATAAGAAAGAAAAAGAAGTAATGTCTATTTAATTTTAATAATATAATAGTAAGGGGAAGTAATGAATTTTATAGATGAGTTAAAAAAATATCAAGAAATAATAAATATAGAATTAGAAAAGTATTTAAGAAAACAAGAATGCCCAGAAAAAATACTAAATGAATCAATACAATATAGTTTAATGGCTGGAGGAAAAAGATTAAGACCTATATTAGTTATAGCAACATACAAACTTTTTAAAGAGGATTATGAACAATGTATGCCTTTTGCAGTTGCAATAGAAATGATACACAATTTTTCATTGATTCATGATGATTTACCAGAAGTTGATAATGATGATTTTAGACATGGAAAACCAACTAATCATAAAAAATTTAATCATTTTACTGCTTTACTTGCTGGTGATGCACTTTTAAATCAAGCATATATTGTGATAAGTGAAAAAATCTTATATTTAATAGAAAATCAATATAATGATAGTATAAAAGCTAATGTAAAAGCATTTAATGAATTTACAAGGGCAATTGATAGAATGATAGCAGGAGAATATTTAGATACTCAATTAGAAGGAAAGAAAATATCAGAAGAAATGCTTAAATATATACATAAGAATAAAACAGGTGAATTATTAAAACTATGTGTAAGAATGGGAGCAATACTTGGGGGTGCAACAGAAAATGATATAGAAAGATTGTCAAAATATGCTGAAAAAATAGGATTAGCTTTCCAAATAAAAGATGATATATTATCAGAAGAAGGAGATTCAGAAATAACAGGAAAACCAGTTGGAAATGATAAAGAACATGGAAAAACTACATATGTATCATATTATGGATTAGAAGGTGCAAAAAGAGAATTAAACAAAACAGTAGATGAAGCAATAAATGAAATAGAAACATATGGAGAAAAAGCAGAATTTTTAAAACAAATTGCTATGTATATTAAAGATAGAAATAAATAGAAATTTTTTAAGAAAATTTTAGGAGGATGAAATGGAACTAGAAAATTTACCAAAACACATAGGAATAATTATGGATGGGAACAGAAGATGGGCAAAAAATAAAGGTTTGCCAATAAAATTAGGACATAGAGAAGGTGCTAAAACAATTGAAAAAATAGTTAGATATGCAAATAAAATAGGAATAAAACATATAACTGTATATGCTTTTTCAACAGATAACTGGAAAAGAACAGAAGAGGAAGTTTCTGCATTAATGAACTTATTTCAAAGCTATTTAGATGATTATAGTAAAAAAGCAGATTCAGAAAATATCAAAGTTAAAATAATTGGTAGAAAAGAAGGGTTATCAGAAAGATTAAAAGATAGTATAGAAAAATGTATGGAAAAAACAAAAAATAATACTGGAATAGTATTTAATATAGCTATAAATTATGGTGGTAGAGAAGAGTTGATTGATGCAGTTAGAAAAATAGCAGAAAAGGTTAAAAATAATGAAATAAAAATTGAAGATATAGAAGAAAAAATGATTTCAGATAATCTATATACAAAAGGTCAACCAGATCCAGATTTATTAATAAGAACAAGTGGAGAATTAAGATTAAGTAATTTTTTAACTTGGCAATTAGCATATGCAGAGTTTGTGTTTGTGGAAAAATATTGGCCAGATTTTAATGAACAAGATTTGGAAATAGCAATAGAAACATATCAAAAAAGAAATAGAAGATTTGGGGCAAAATAAAATTAAAGATATAAAACAAAGGAAGGAAAAATATGGATTTAAAAAGGATAACATCATCATTTATAGTTGGCTTAATTTTAATAGTATTATTAGTTATACAAAATAATTTAATTATAGGAATATTATTTGCAATTATTTCATTAGTTGCTATGGATGAATATTTAAAAGCAGTATCAAAAGTATGTAAACCAATAAAATGGGTAGGATATTTAAGTTGTGCTATGGTGGCAATTATTACTTTTGTTCCAGCAATATATGTTTTATTTGTATTAATGTTTTTTATACCTACAATTTTGTTAATTTTGTTTTTACAGATAATTGTTACAGATATGAAGACTACTTTTAAAGATATGGCATATACTTTTTTAGGAATATGTTATATTCCATTATTTATTATGTTTTTAACATTAATTAATGGAGTATATAATGGAAAAGCATTATTATTATATATTTTTGCAATTGCTTGGGGGACTGATGTTTTTGCATATTGTATTGGTCATAGATTTGGAAAACATTTTTTTAGTAAGATTAGTACTAAAAAAACTATAGAAGGATGTATTGCTGGAACATTAGGTGCTATGGTAATTGTACTAATTTATACTTATATTTTGAATAATTTCTTTTATTTTAATTATTCATATTTACTAATGGGGTTAATAGCTATAGTTTTAAGTTTGATTGGACAAATTGGAGATTTTTCAGCTTCTTGTATTAAGAGATATGTAGATATAAAAGATTATAGTAATTTGTTACCAGGACATGGTGGTATGCTTGATAGGATTGATAGTGTATTATTTATTGCACCTTTTGCATATTTAATTTTTACAGTATTTTAATATAATATAAAAATTACCATATAAAAAACTATAGAGTTATAAAAAGGAGGAATAAGAGTTGACAGTTATTATTTCAGCTTTTAAAATAATATTTTTACTAGGGTTTCTAATTTTGATACATGAAGCAGGACATTTGGTTGTTGCTAAATTGTGTAAAGTTAGAGTAAATGAGTTTGCTATTGGTTTTGGACCTACTATATGGAAAGCGCAAGGAATAGAAACTAAGTATGCTATTCGTTTAATTCCATTACGGTGGTTTTTGTAATATGGAAGGCGAAGAACAAAGATCTAATAATGAAAGATCATTTTCAAAAGCAAGTATTCCAAAAAGAATTGCTATAGTAATTGCTGGTGCTACTATAAATATATTATTTGGGTTAATAGTTTATTTTATTTTAATGTCAACTTCAAATACATATATTACGAATCAAATTGATTCTGTAATAAGTGGATATGTAGCAGAAGAAATAGATTTACAAAGTGGTGATAAAATTGTTGAATTAAATGGTAAGAAAATAAAAAGTAAGTATGATTTAGATAATGTAATGAAAAAATCAAATGGAGATAATATAAAATTAAAAATTGATAGAAATGGTGAGATTTTAGAATATGATGTAAAACCAACAGAAGTAAAAAATAAAAGTACAGGGATGTATTTGGGAGATAATTGTAAAATTTTAGCAGTTGAGAAAGGTAGTAGTGCAGAGAAACAAGGATTAAAAGCAAATGATAAAATCACTAAAATTAATAATGAATATGTTAATAATAATGATAAAATTGCAGAAATGATTAAACAAAAGGGATTAAATACTATGCTTATAACAATAGAAAGAAGCGGAGAGGAGAAATCAATAGAGTTAACTCCTGATTATATTTCTTCATATTATTTAGGTGTTAATTTAAAACAGGCAGAAAGTATATTTTTTAATTATTTGATTTATGGTGGAATTGAAACTAAAGAGTTTGCTTTTTCTATAATTGATAATATTAAAATGTTGTTTACTGGTGGTGTGAGTGTTGACCAAATGATGGGACCTGTTGGAATTTCTGAGGTTGTTGCTAAGACTAGTGGATTAAGAGAATTTATTTATATGCTTGCTTTAATTTCATTGTCTTTAGGTGTTACTAATTTATTACCTATTCCTGCTTTAGATGGTGGTAAAATTTTAATTTTGCTTGTTGAGGCTATTCGTAGAAAACCTTTAAATGAGAAAACTGAGATTAATATTCAGCTGATAGGTTTTTCTGTTTTGATAGCATTGTCTTTATATATTACTTATAATGATATTTTGAGGATTTTTTAAATAATTAATAAAATTTAAGT
>CAOSZT010000063.1 GCA_948528155.1 uncultured Clostridia bacterium
ATATATAAAAATCATAAAATAAATAAAAAGAGAATAAACAAATAAAAATAATGTCGTAAAAAAGAAAAATCTGCGATGAAAACTTGAAAAAATTTCCAAAAACATATTTACAAATTTTTCCAGAAGATATAAAATAACATTATAAAAGTTGCAACAAAAATAAATTAAATTAAAAATTAGGAGGCAAAAGAAAATGGAAATTTTAAAAATTTCATCAAAATCAAACCCTAATTCAGTAGCAGGAGCAATAGCTGGATTAGTAAAAGAATCAAATAAAGCAGAAATGCAAGCAATAGGAGCTGGAGCATTAAATCAAGCAGTGAAAGCAGTAGCAATAGCAAGAGGATTTGTAGCACCATCAGGAGTAGATTTAGTGTGTATACCAGCATTTGCAGAGGTAGAAGTAGAAGGCGAAGATAGAACTGGTATAAAACTTATTGTAGAGTCAAGAGTATAATATAAAATAGAAAATGTTTTGCAATAATATTGCAGAACATTTTTTGATAGGGTAAAAATGTAGAGAATTTTTTTACCCTAATTTTTGAAATTTAACTTGACTAAAAAATAAAAAAGTGATATAAATAAAAAAGTTAAAATAAGGTCCCTTGGTCAAGCGGTTAAGACGCCACCCTCTCAAGGTGGAATCATGGGTTCGATTCCCGTAGGGATCACCAAAAATTTTTTATATAAACTTAAGTATAAGATTTTGATAAAAAATATAAAATAGGAATAATATTTGAGAAAAATAAAAAATTTCAGATGTTCCAAATATTAAATTCATAATTTAAAAGGGAGTAGCTTGAATTTACTAATCAACAGTCGCGATAATTATATTATCTGGTTAGTAAGCTTAAAAAGTTTAAGTAAGTGAGACTTTTAAAAGAAATTTGAAAATGCAAATAGCAGAGAATTTCTTTTAAAGGTCTCATTATTTGTATAAACAATATAAATATGTAAAAAATAAAAAAGAAAGGAGCAAAAAGATGGAAAAAAACAACTGGTTTAATAAAAAGATAGAGGATGTTGAAAAAGAATTAAAAACAGATAAAGAAAAAGGATTAACACAAGAACAAGTAAATCAAATTAGAAATGAAAAAGGTTATAATGAATTACAAGCAACAAAAAAGAAAACACTAATACAAAGATTTATAGACCAATTTAAAGACTTTTCAATAATTGTATTAATAATAGCAGCAATAGTATCAGGAGTAGTAGGAATAAGTGAAGGAGAAGGAATAACAGATACAATAATAATTTTAATAGTAGTAATAGTAAATGCAATTATAGGAATAGCACAAGAAAGTAAAGCAGAAAAATCTCTAGAAGCATTACAAAAGCTAAGTGATCATGCTTCAAAAGTAATAAGAAATGGAAATATGGAAATTATACCAGCAAGAGAACTAGTACAAGGAGATATTGTAGTATTAGATACAGGAGACTACATACCAGCAGATTTAAGAATAATAGAAGCAATAAACTTAAAATCACAAGAAAGCTCACTAACAGGAGAATCAGTACCAGTTGAAAAAATATCAGAAGTAATTGAAGAAGAAGAGATTGGTATTGGTGATAGAAAAAATATGTTATTTTCATCAAGTTTAGTAACATATGGAAGAGGAAAGGGAATTGTAGTAGAAACAGGAATGACAACAGAAGTGGGAAAAATAGCTGGAATGATAAATTCTACAGAAAAACAAGAAACACCACTACAACAAAAATTAAATAAATTAGGGAAAACTTTGGGAATAGTGGCAATTATAATATGTGTAATAATATTTGCAGTAGGATTATTACAAGGTAAAGAAGCAATCCATATGTTTATGACAGCAGTAAGTTTAGCAGTTGCAGCAATTCCTGAAGGGTTAGTAGCAGTTTCAACAATAGTATTAGCAATAGGTGTACAAAAAATGGTAAAAAGAAATGCAATTGTAAAAAGATTGCCAGCAGTAGAAACTTTAGGAAGTAGTACAGTAATATGTTCAGACAAAACAGGAACATTAACTCAAAATAAAATGACAGTAGAAAGAATATTCTGGAATGGTGCAACAAGAGATATAAAAAATATTCAAGACAATGAAATCGATGAAGAATTAACAAAATTAATTTATGCAAATATGTTGTGTAATGATACAAAAATATCACAAGATGGAACTCTTACAGGAGATCCAACAGAAACTGCATTAGTAGATATGGCTTTTAAATTAAATTTTGATCCTAGTATTTATGATAGAATACCAAGATGTGAAGAAATACCATTTGATTCAGACAGAAAATTAATGACAACAGTAAATAAAGTAAATGAAAAATATGTAGTATATACAAAAGGTGGAATTGACGAATTATTGAGAAGATGTACATCTTATGAAATAAATAATAAAGTTAATAATAATCTTAAAGAATATATAAATAAAATAAGAGAGAAAAATGAAGAAATGGCAATAGAAGCTTTAAGAGTATTAGGATGTGCATATAAAGAAATAGATCATAAACCAACAAAAGAAGAAATGGAAAATATAGAAAATGACTTAATCTTTATAGGAATGGTAGGAATGATAGATCCACCAAGAGAAGAAGCAAAGGTAGCAGTAGAAAAATGCAAAACAGCAGGAATAAAAGTAGTAATGATTACAGGAGACCACAAAATAACAGCAACAGCAATTGCAAAAAAATTAGGGATTTTAGAAAATGAAGATGAGGCAATAACAGGTTTAGAGCTTGAACAAATGAGTGATACTGATTTAGAAAAAAATATCAGGAAATACTCAGTTTATGCAAGAGTATCACCAGAGCATAAAGTTAGAATTGTTAATGCTTGGCAAAAAAATGGAGAAGTTGTGGCTATGACAGGTGATGGTGTTAATGACAGTCCTGCACTAAAAAAAGCAGATATAGGTTGTGCAATGGGGATTGTAGGAACAGATGTGGCAAAAGAGGCAGCAGATGTTATTTTAACAGATGATAATTTTGCAACAGTAGTTTCAGCAGTTGAAGAAGGAAGAAGAATTTATGATAATATCTTAAAAGTAATTCAATTTTTATTATCAAGTAATGTAGGAGAAATAGTAGTATTATTTTTAGCAACAGTATTTACATCATTATTTGCTAAATGTTTTGGTATAGATAAAAGCAGTTTAGAAATTTTATTGCCAATACACATTTTGTGGATAAATTTAGTAACAGATTCATTGCCAGCTTTAGCACTAGCTTTTGATCCAGCTAATAGTGATATAATGAATAGAAAACCAATAAAACCTGGAAAAGGAATTTTTACAAAAGGTATGACTTGGAGAGTTATTTATCAAGGTACAATGATTGGTTTACTAACACTTACTGCATTTATTATTGGTTTGGCTACAACAAAAGAACCAATTGATGGTTTATCATTAGAGGCTTCTAAAGTAGAGGTTGGTCAAACAATGGCTTTTGTAACTTTGGCATTTTCAGAGTTGGTGCATGTATTTAATGTAAGAAATAATAAAAAGTCTATTTTTAAGACAGGAATTTTTAATAATTTGAAATTGATTGGTGCAGTTGTTGTTTCAGCTATTTTGATGCTTATCATATTATTAATACCTACATTAAGAGAAATTTTTAGTATACCAGTTTTGCCAACTAAGAATATTATTGAATTAGTTTTATTAATTTTTACACCACTTGTAATTGTTGAAATATTTAAATTATTTAAAATTAATGCAGATGAGGAAGAGTAGAGATAAATTTATATTTTATTTAAGATGTTGATTTTGGATGGCTTCACTTTTTGCAAATCATTATCCAGTAACAGTTATTCGACATTTTTCTATTTTATGTATTGCAATTTTTTTCTATATATAATATACTATTTTTATAAATGTATATAAAGGGGGAAAAATTATGATTAACAAGAGAAATGTAGTAACAAGCATTATATTAAGTATTATTACATGTGGCATTTATGCTATTTATTGGTTTATTACTATGACAGATGATGTTAGTAGAGCTAATGATAATCCTGATTTCTCAGGTGTAAAAGCATTTTTATTTACAATAATTACATGTGGAATATATAGTATATATTGGTACTATAAAATGGGAAAAGAACTTTATGAAGCTGGACAAAAACATAATGTAGATATTAGTGATAATTCTGTAGTATATTTAATTCTTGGAATATTTGGCTTAGGGATTGTTGCATATTGTTTAATTCAAACTGACTTAAATAAATTAGCTTAGTTGTTAAATGAAAAGAAAATTATTAATTTTTATTTTGGGGATTTCTGGTATAATAATTATTTTTAATTATAATATCGGAATTCCTTGTATTTTTTTTGAGTTAACCAATTTGTATTGTTCAGGCTGTGGAATGACAAGAGCTATTAAATCACTAATTACATTTGATTTTTATCAAGCTATTAGATATAATGTATTAATAATAATTTTACCACTTTTAATTTATAGTTTGATATTTGATAAAAAAAATAAAATACCAAATTGGATTTGGTATTTATTATTAATTATAGTAATTTTATATGGAATATTAAGAAATATAAAGATATTTAATTTTCTTGCACCAACTATAATTTAAAAACAATAACAATATTTTATACAAATTAAATATTAATAGTTTACTATACACGTGGAAGTAGTCTCAGTGTTAGGTAGAAAAGCCTAAAAATCAATAATTATAAAAATGATTGAAGTAGAAACTTTAGTAAAAAGGGAAAAAATCAAAAAAATTTATAAACAGAATTAGTAATATGGAGTGTGGGGAAAAGAAATTAAATAAATAATTTTTAACCAGTGTAAAGCATAGAGATATGCTTTATTTTTACGCAAAAAATGGTATAACTAGAACAAAAACAAGGAATTTTTCGCTAGGATTATGCCCAAAAACTGTGGGAGTATTTTTTTATAATTCCCCCTTACAAACCCCTTTTATTACTTACTCTTTACTAGCTGAAAAGAATATATATATTTAATAAAAAATTAAATTGCACCTTTGCATTATTAAGAAAATACAACTAAAATAAAAGTAAGTAAGGAGGAATGAGTGATGAGAAAGATTATTGTAGTTATAATAGTCGCAATGATTTCTAGTTTTAGTTATTATGGAGCAGTAAACGAAAAAGGAGAAAAAGTAGTAGATTTAACAACAAACACACAAGAAGAAAATGTTGCAGAAAATGAAACAGTAGAAAAAACACAGGGAAACATTATAGAACAAATAGAAAATACAATAGCACAAGCAGAAATAATCCAAAATGAAGAAATAATAACACAAAATGCAGTAAATGAAATAACTCAAAAGCAGAGGCAGTAGCAGTATATAATGCAGAAATAAAAAAATGGGCAATAAATGGACTATAAATTTATATTATTAGTGAAAAGGTAGGTAATAGAAAATGGAACTAAAAAAGAATATGTTAATGAAAAAAAAAGGAATAGCTTATACATTAAAAGGAAATTATTATTTTCCTAATCTATCAATATCAAAAGGCAAGAACTTTACTATTGGAAAATATGGAAAAGCAAGATTAAGACACATTAAACAGTACAACAAAGTTTTATATAACAACTTATTATTGAGTGGAAAATTAAATACTTATTTACATTCAATAGATACAAAATGTAATACGATTTTAGAAAGCATAATAATAAAGTTAGCTAAACAAGAAAATGTTACAGAAGATTTAAAAGCAAGTCATCAATTAGAATGGGTAGCTAGAATGAATGTGCGCCAGTTAGGTGTTTAATATATAGTAGGTGGAAATCCTATCTAGTAAGGTCTAACCAACTGCTAGTACCTAGATTTTGGAGTTGTAACTGTGAAGTTACAATTTAAGCGTAAATCGGGGAGAGTTCGAGCCGCAATGCGAAAGCGTGAAACTAATTTAGACCCGTTAAACTAGTCAAGCAGAAGTTGATACCTTGTTCATGGTAGCAAACAATAACACATTAACGATATGGTGAGGAGATGTGGGTTCTGTCGGGTTCATAGGGTGTGGCGAGTTCTGGTGTTAGAATAGATATATAGACACAAAATTTTACACTTAGAAAAAAAGATGTTAAAATAAAAAGCGAAAAGAGGTAAGTGTCTATGAGTAAAAAATTCACATAGAAAATATATTACATAAATTTAATTAAAAATATTGACACATCAATTATTATATTATAAAATACAAACAATAGTTCTGAAATAAGATATGAGGTGATTAGTATTGAACAGTATAGAAAATTTAAAAGATTTAATAATATACCAAAGTCAAAATAACGAAAA
Organism: uncultured Clostridia bacterium; assembly: GCA_948528155.1. Classification (GTDB taxonomy): domain Bacteria; phylum Bacillota; class Clostridia; order TANB77; family CAG-508; genus CAG-269. Next base: position 6,257 of record CAOSZT010000063.1, read on the forward strand.
TATATCTGTTGAAGTTTTATATAATGAAGAAGATTTTTGGTTAACTCAAAAGTCAATGTCAAAATTATTTAATGTGGTAGAAAATAATATAACATATCATTTACAAAATATATTTAAAACAAGAGAATTAGAGCAAGATTCAGTTACTCAAAAAATTAGAGTAACTGCTTCAGATGGGAAAAAATATAATACAAATTTTTACAGTTTAGATGCAATTATAGCAGTTGGTTATAGAGTAAATTCAAAAGAAGCAACAGATTTTAGAATTTGGGCAACCAAAACTTTAAAAGAATATATAAAAAAAGGTTTTGTTGTTAATAGTGAAATGCTAAAAAATGGACCTAAATTTGGAAAAGATTATTTTGATGAATTATTAGTTAAGATAAAAGAAATTAAAGCAAGTGAAAGAAGATTTTATCAAAAAATAACTGATATTTATAAAGAATGTAGTTTTGATTATGACAAAAATAGTGAAACAACGCAAGAATTTTATAAGAACGTTCAGAACAAGTTACACTTTGCGATTAGGAATGACAGCTCCTGAAATAATTTACAATAGAGTTGATAGTAAAAGGAAAATATGGGGTTAACAACTTGGAAAAATGCACTAGATGGTAAAATACTTGAAACAGATGTAACTATTGCTAAAAATTATCTTTCACAAGAAGAAATCACAGAATTAAATAACTTAGTCTCAATGTATTTAGATTACGCAGAAAGACAAGTAAAACTAGGTAAAATCATTTCAATGAAAGAATGGAAAGAAAAATTAGAAGTATTTTTGAAAATCAATGAATATAATATTTTAAAAGATAATGGCAAAATAAAAAGAGAAATAGCAGATAAGTTAGTATTAGATGAATATAAAAAGTATAGAGTAATACAAGATAAAAATTACACTTCAGATTTTGATGAATTAGTAATAGAAGCAAAGAAATTGAACAACACATAACTTATAATAAGAAAAATCAAGTAAAAATGATAGAAAGGTAAACAATATGAGAGATGATATAGTAAAATATTTAAAGACAGAAGTCAGAAATAGGGCAGAAAATAAAAATAATAAATTTGGAATTGGTGTTTTATATCATATGAAGCAGTAGTTAGAAATGCTGAAATTCTTGCCAATAAATATAATGCAGATAAAGAAATATGTATAATTGTAGCTTGGTTGCATGATATTGCTTCGATTACAGATTATAAATTATATGAAGAACATCATATACAGGGAACTAAAATAGCAAGTGAAATTTTAAGAAAATTTGAATATGATGATAACAAAATTGAACTTTAAAAGCATGTATATTAAATCATAGAGGAAGTATTGATAATAAAAGATTGGCTAAAGAGGAACAAATTATTGCAGATGCGGATGCAATATCACATTTGGATAGTATTCCAAGCTTATTATATTTAGCATATAGAGAAAGAAACATGATTCTATAGTTTTAGGCAGTGAAACTTATTATTCTAAAAGTGGATATTCTCCAGCAATAAATTATGGAATAAAAGCACCATTTTAAGTACTAAATGAAAACTTTATGGCAATAAAATTGAATAATACAGATAAAGAAATAATTGGTATAGTAGAATATGCAAAAGAATTATATTTAAACATTTTGGACTACTCAGCAATAAAAAAGTATTAGCTAATAGCTTTTTTATTATAAATTAGATAAAAAATGCTTGTATTTTTTTTATTTTAAAAGTATAATATAAATGTAAAAATTAAAAAGGAGGATTACATTAATATATTAATGTATAAAAATATATGGGAGCTAGAAAAGTAATTAAAGAATTTTTTATAACATCTATTGAAAAAGCAAGAGATTTTTTTGGATTTAGGAAACCATTAGAATTAGGAGAACAAAGAGAACAGAAAGATAAAAATGAAGAATTTAAAAATGATGTAAAAGAAGAACTAAGTAAAAAAGAAAAAAGACTTGAAAAAGAAAATGAAGAAGTAGCCCCAAAAAGAAAAATATACAATTTATCTTCTAAAGAAATATATGAAAGACAAGCAAAAACAAAAAAGCAAGATGAGACATTACAAAAATACTATGATAAAGAAGAGCGTATGAGACGTGCAAGAATTAAACGTTTAGAAAGGATAAGAGGTAATCAAGCAAGAAATCATCAAACACCAAAAAATAGAATATATAGACCAAGCACAAACTCACGCAATTCAATGACACGAAATAAAAGCACAAACTCGCGAAATATTGTGAAAAATATAAGAAGTACAAATTCACAAAGTTTAACAAAAAGGCAAACAAATATTAATTCTAATATAACTGGTAAAAGAAATATAAAACAACAAGATAAAATAGATAAAAGTAAAAGAAAGATAAAACAATTAAATTCAAGAGATAGAATAGATAAAATAGAACAAAAAAAACGCATAGAAAAAGATAAAATAATACAGTATGATGCAAGAGATAGAATAGATAAAATAATACAATATGATGCAAAATATAGAAATAAATTTCAAAGAATGCAAAAAGCTTATGATAAATCACATATATATAAAGTAATTGATGGTGGAATAACTGGAAAGAAAAAACAAACTAGTAAAAAAGAAAATGATGTGAGAAACTTTAAAGATGGATATAGCTTTGTAATACAACCACCAAAAACTAATCAAAACAATGAAGCTGGAAAAAATATAAATACACAAATAAGTAAAGATGAAAATAGAGGATTAGAAAACGATTTAAAAAATTTTTTTGATTTTTAATATTAAAAGTACACAAGTAAAATTTATAAAAATACTAAGGAGGAAATAAAAAATGTACATATTTAACAAAATAACGGTAAATCCACAATTACCAAAAAGAATAGAAAAATTATCAGAAATATCAAATAATTTATGGTGGTCATGGAACACAGAATTTCTTAGACTATTTAAAATTATAGATAAGGACTTATGGGAGACATGTGAAAAAAATCCAATAAAATTTTTAAAATTAGTATCACAAGATAGATTAGAACAAGCAGCACAAAATGAAAAATTTTTAAAAGATTATGATAATTTATCAAAAGAATTTGAAGATTATATGAATAGCAAAAATACTTGGTTTTCAAATAACTATCCTAATAATAAAAATGATTTAATAGCGTATTTCTCAGCTGAATATGGATTAGATCAAACAATACCAATATATTCAGGAGGGCTTGGAATATTATCAGGAGATCATTTGAAATCAGCAAGTGATTTAGGTATTCCATTAGTAGCGGTTGGACTATTATATAAAAATGGATATTTTCATCAAAAAATAAATGGATATGGAGAACAAGAAACAGAATACAATAACATAGAATTAAGCAATCTACCAATAAATCCAGTAAAAGATGAAAATGGACAAGAATTAACTATATATGTAAAATTTGAAAAAAGAAAAGTATATTTAAAAGTATGGCAAATAAATGTAGGAAGAATTAAATTATATTTACTAGATTCAGACATAGAACAAAATTCACCAGAAGACAGAGAAGTTACATTAAGACTATATGGTGGGGATCAAGAAATGAGAATAAAACAAGAAATTGTTTTAGGAATGGGTGGAACAAATTTATTAACAAGACCATTAAAAATGAATCCTACAATATATCATATGAATGAAGGACATTCAGCATTTTTAATATTAGAATTAATTAAAAATATCATAAAAGAAAAACAAGTATCATTTGAAGTAGCAAGAGATATAGCAAGCTCAAAGACAGTATTTACAACACATACACCAGTACCAGCTGGAAATGATATATTCCCAATAGGATTAGTAGAAAAGTACTTTAAAGAATTTTGGTCAAGACTAGGATTAAATAGAGAAGAATTTTTAAAACTAGGAATGAAACCATGTAAAGATTTAGAAACAGGATTTAATATGGGAATACTTGCACTTAAAGTAGCAGGAAAGAAAAATGGTGTTAGTGAGTTACATGGAGCTGTTTCAAGAGAACTATTTGGGGATGTATGGCCAGAAATTGCAGCAAATGAATCACCTATAACATATGTAACAAATGGAATACATACTTGTTCTTGGCTTGCACCGACTTTAAAACAATTATACAATAAATATTTAATGCCATATTGGCAAGATAATATTCATAATGATGAAGTTTGGAAAAAAATAAATGAAATACCAAATAGAGAATTATGGGGAATACATCAAGAAAGAAAACAAAAATTATTAGATTTAGTGAGAGAGTCTACTACAAACAGATTAAGAAGATCATGTTATAGTTATGAAGAAATAAATGATATGACATCAAAATTAAATCCAAATGTATTAACAATAGGATTTTCTAGAAGATTTGCAACATATAAAAGAGCAACTTTAATATTTAAAGATTTGGAAAGAATAACACAAATATTAAACAATCAGGAAAGACCAGTTCAATTAATATTTGCAGGAAAAGCACATCCAGCAGATAAAGAAGGACAAGACTTAATTAAAAGAATTCATGAAATATCAATGATGCCACAATTTAAAGGAAAAATATTTTTATTAGAAAATTACAATATAGCAATGTCAAGATATTTAGTAAGTGGTGTAGATGTTTGGCTAAATAACCCAAGAAGACCAATGGAAGCCTCTGGTACAAGTGGACAAAAAGCATCTGTAAATGGTGTTGTAAACTTTAGTATTTTAGATGGATGGTGGGCAGAAGGATATAATCAAGAAAATGGTTGGACTATTGGAACAAATGCTGAATATAATTCATATGAAGATCAAGACATAGCTGATAGTCAAAGTATGTACCATACTTTAGAAGAAAAAATAATACCAATGTATTATCAAAAAGATGAAAATGGAATATCAGAAAAATGGATGAACATTATGAAAAATTCTATAATATCAACAGGAGGAAAATATAGTACATCAAGAATGTTGGTTGATTATGCAAATAATTTATATATGCCATTATGTAATTTAACAAAAAAATATTATCAAAATGTTGATAATGTTGCAGAATTTAACTTGTGGAAGAAAAGTTTATATACTAATTGGAAAGATATAAAAATTACACAAAAAGGCAATTTAAACAATATTACAATGGATGCAGGAAATAATATTGAAGTAAAATGTGAAATTCAACTTCCAAATATAAATATTGAAAATATTGCTGTTGAATGTTATTATGGTAAAATTTTAGATAATGGTGTTGTTGAAAATGTTAGTATAATTCCAATGAAATTAATAAATGAGAATAAAAATGAAAAAATCTATGAATTTTCTACTAAAATTGAATTAAAAACTGGTGGCAATTATGGATATACATTTAGAGTTATGCCTAAAAATAAAATGTTATTAGATTCAGAGAATTTGAATTTAGTTAAATGGATACAAAATAATTAATAAAAAAGTAGTAAGTAATGCTATCATAAAATATAATAAAAATCATTAAAAATACGATGTATTTAATGATTTTTATTTTTTTCATTATATGGTATTGTAATATTTCGGTAATATGATTAAATTTCCCTGTTTGTCGAAAAGTTAATATTGACTTTTTAGAGAAAATGTAATAATATAAATAAATACTAAAGATAATAATTAAATTTTA
>CAOSZT010000064.1 GCA_948528155.1 uncultured Clostridia bacterium
TTTTTAATAAAAATTCTACTTAAAATATTAAACTGGTAAAAAATGTAAGAGAATTTTTTTACCCTAGATAAGGGAAGGAAAATTTAATGTTAGAGATAATAAGTAAATACAAAAAAGGAAAACAAATACAAATAGGAGAAAATAGAGCTATAATAGTATCTGACTTAATTAAGTTCAAAGAATTTTGGGCAATATATGCAGATATTATTCAAAATATTGACTTTAAGTACCCATGCGGAACTTGTAAAATACATGATGATGTAGCTTTAATAATAAGAGATACAGAAAAATTATCACAAAAGGGAACAATAAAAAATACACCACATACGCTTTCGCAGAGCTAGTGGTGTAATTCAATTATATTGGGTAACACAACATTATCTGTGTTCTCATTTTCTATCTTTATTATACACAGAATTTTAATAAATGTCAAATGTGTTTTTGTTAAAAATACTAGAACTTCCAATAAATTTGTGCTATAATTTATATAAAATTTAGTGAAATACTAATAAATTTTTATTATCTCCTTTTAGGAGTTGACATATAGTAGTAAGTAACAGCAATACAAAATTTTGTTAAAGGAGGAAATTTTATGGCAAATAAGCGGAATAAAAAGAAATTAAACTCCAAACAGGCAAATAGAATATCATTGCTAATAAGTACAATATATTTTATTTATGCATTTGTAAATGGAATAATTTCGAAACCTACAGGAGATCAAGCAGTGTATTATTGGATGATAGTGTGTGTTGTAGGAACTATTCTTATCTACGGTGTTTTTTATTGCTTTATCTTCAAAGGAGAAGAAAAAGCAAGAGAAGAAAAAGCAAGAGAAGAAAGAACAAAAGAAATAGAAATTGTAACGGCACAATATTTATCTTACACAGACTTTAAGCAAGTGTATTTCTTAGCAAAAGGTTATGGAAGAGATATAAATATGATGAGGCAAATTCTGCAAAAAGAAGGTTGCAAATTCTATGCTAAGCTTACTGAGAACAAAAATATATATCTAATTGTTAAAGATAAGCATAATGAAGAAGTTTACAGTGTAGAAATAGAAAATCATGTTTATTTCAATTCCAACTTTAAATTTGAGGAATAAAGTTATGATGCCATAGTAAAAGTGGAGGTTATTATTAAAAAAATCTCCATTTTTACAGATAAAAATAATAAAGAAATTAGAATACTATAAAAAATAAATGATATTTTAAATAAATTTTCTCAAATTGCATAAAATATACTATATTTATTGTGCAAAACGACTTGTATAGGTTTACAATAGATATGTCACACCAAGAAAAATAAAAAAATATTGAAGGAAGTACCAAAAAATGATATAGTTGTTTTAACGACAAAACCAAAATATCAGGAGGTACTTCCATGGGTAATAGTATAACACAAAAATTAAAATATAAACAGAGTGTAGTAAAATTTTCTTTAAAATATGGAGTAACAAAAGCAACAATAAAATTTGAAGAAAATAGAAGAACAATATATAGATGGATAGAAAAATATGATGGGACAATAGAAAGCTTGAAAGATAAGTCAAGAAGACCACATAGTAATCCAAGAGCGCATACAGAGGAAGAAATAAAGTTAATAAGAAATTATAAAAACAATAATAAAAAAACAGGATTAGTAGTATTGTGGGTAAAATTGAAGAAAGCAGGATATAAGAGAAGTGTAACAAGTTTATATAGAACAATGATAAAAATGGGAATATATAAAAAAGCCCCAAGTAAGAAAAAAGAAAAAAATGCAGGATATTATCCAGAAATGAGGTATCCAGGAGAGAAAGTACAGATAGATGTAAAATATGTACCAAAGAAGAATTTAAGTAAAGAATTACAAGAAATGGGAGAAAGATTTTATCAATATACAGCACTAGATGAATACACAAGAATAAGGTACTTATGGTTTACAAATGCACATGATACATATGCATCAACAGAATTTGTAGAGAGATTAGAAAAAGTATTTCCATTTAAAATAGAAAGAATACAAACAGATAATGGATTCGAATTTACAAATAGACTAAGTTGGAATGCATTTGTAAAAGAAAAAAAGACAATGTTCGAAGAAAAATTAGAAGAATTAGGAATAGAACATAAATGTATAAAACCCCATACACCAAAGCAAAATGGGAAAGTAGAAAGAAGTCATAGAAAAGATCAAGAAAGATTTTATTATGAAAAAGTATTTTATAGTTTAGAAGATTTAAGAAATAGAGCAAAGTACTGGATAAAAGAGTATAATAATTTTCCGATGAGACCACTAGGATGGCTAAGTCCAAAGGAAAAATTAGAAGAATATATGTGTAAAGTAAAATAGCAGTCATTAAAATAGGTACTTGAAACAGTATAAATATCAATTTAGTGTGACATATGTTTGACAAACCTACACTTTTGAATTCATTTTTGATTTTATTCTATTCAATGTAATATAAAAAGTATTATATAATTGTGATATTGTAACAGAGTTCATATTACTATTTAAAAACAATCCTTCAAAAAATATTTTTTCATATATGTTAGTGCCATCATATTCTTTTAACTTCACAATATTAATCTTATCTTTTGAATTCTTTTTTGCTTTATTAATGAGTTTTTCTTCTTCTTGTGATAACTCATAATCAATTGGCTTATCTATATTCTCATATATATTAAGTGAATTTTCTAAAATTCTAATTTTAGGTGAATTGATGTCTTTTAATTTTTCTTCTTGTATTTTATTTTTCAGTTCTTGTATTTTTAAATCTGCATTTTTTCTTTCTTCATTATTTAGTTTTATTTTATTATTCTTCAAACCACCTGAAATTTCTTCAATTTTCAAATATCCCTTATTTGCTAGATATATTAAAAGTGATATAATTCCTTTTGTACTTACAGAGCCTCTATACAAAAATTCAATTTCTGCTGAATTATATCCCTCTGGTGGATAAAACTCTACTGTCTCAATCAGTTTATCATCTTTTCCATATTTTGCCCATAACCTATCTGCAATCAAAACAAATATAGCACACAAAATTATAACAAATATAGAAAACATATCAATATTACTACTTGCCCCAACGAAATAACCTTCTGGTAGAGTAAGTCTAACAGTTAATGCTTGTCCTGCATTTAGTGTATTTATAGTATTTCCTGTAATAATATTTCCATTTACACTGTATATTACATTAGAACTATTAGTAGATCCTACATTTCCACTTGAAAGACCTAAAAGTGATTTATCAAAAGATTTAGGCATTGTTATAGTAAAAGATAGATTACTTATACTTGTGTCCCATTGGTCACCAATTAAATTAAAATACAATTCATCTGCATTTTTCAAAGGATCTTTTCCTATATTATACTTATAGTTAATAGTATAACTATGTTTTCCTGTGAGTGTTTGATTGGAATCTCCTATTTTTATAACTTTATAGCCATTTTCATTAGATGTAGTATAATTATCACTTACACTAATATTAGTTATTTTTGCTATATTATTTGATTTTGATCCATCTATTCTAGTAACAGAATTTTTTAACGGAATTTTCCTAAAAATTCCATGCTTCGATATATTAAAATATACAGTAATGTTTTCTGTTATATCAAATGTATTATCTTCATTTACAATCATATTTATATTATATGATTGTATAACCTTGAAAAAAATGGAAAAAATATAATAAATACATAAAAATAAGGAGGTACAAATGGAAACAAGTAAATTAAGAAATATGGTAGTACTAAAAAATCTACCTTCAAACATAGTAGATGAAGCAATAATAATATTAAAAACAAGTAAAAAAGTAAAAAAACTACAAAAAGTAGAAAAAAATAAAAATACACAAATAAATGAAAGCACAAAAAAAGACAAAGAATATATATTAAAAGAAGCAGAAATGTTAGTAAACAATTACATTTCGAAAATAGAAAACAATGACAAAAAGGAAATATTCAACAAAAAAGCAAAAGAACAATACAACAAACTAAAAAAATATGCAATAGCAACAACATTAATATGTATAATGCAAGCAATAATAATAATATTTTAAAATAAAAATTCTCAAAAGAAGCAGTAAAAACTAAAAAGTCCTTGAATTTACCTACGTATTTTCAAGGACTTTTATTGTTATAATTTACAATAATATGACTTTTTACAGCCCATTTAATTCAATTCATAAAACAAAAAACAACAACATATAGTTTATAAAGGACAAAGGAAGGAAGGAGAAAAAATGGAAAGAACGATGTCAGTAGAAGAAAAAATAAGAAGAGCAGAAGAAATATATGCAAAAAGGCAAGAAGGAACGCAAAGAAGGACTGCAACAGTAACACTAAACAGTAGTGAAGAAAAAAAAGATATAAAATTATTAAAAAAAATGATAATACAAATAATTCTAAGTTTATCAATATATTTAGTAGTATATATAATTCAGAATAACAATTACATATTTTCAGAAGACTTCTTAAAAAAAGCAAATGAAATATTATCATATGATATGAATTTTGCACAAATATATGATGATTTAAAAGAAAAAATAGAACAAAACATAAATCAAATAAAAAAAGAAAAAAACAATGATGAGAATAATAATGAAGGAGCAATAGGAGGAGCTGAACAAAACACAATAGAAAACGAAAAATTAGAAGAAAATCAAGAACAAAATAATAATGAAACACAACAACAAAAAGTAGAAGAAAATGCAAAAACACAAGAATTAACACAAGAAGAACAAGACATATCAAACGTAAAATCAACAACAACATTTATAAAACCAATACAAGGAACAATAACATCAAGATTTGGACAAAGAGAGCCAACAACAAGTACAGTACCAAAAAATCACACAGGAATAGACATTGCAGCAAATACAGGAACAAAAATACTATCAGCAACAGAAGGAGAAGTGGTATTAGCATCAGAAGAAGGAGATTATGGAAAACATTTAAAAATACAAATAGGAGAAGTGAGTATAATATATGCACATTGTAATAACTTATATGTAAAACAAGGAGATAAAATAGTACAAGGGCAAGAAATAGCAGAAGTTGGATCAACAGGAAATTCAACAGGACCACATTTACATTTTGAAGTAAGAATTTCCGAAAGAATAATAGACCCTGAAAAAATATTAGAATTATAAAGAGGAAACAAAAATGAGATTTAGAATTGACTTAAAAATATTTCTATTTGTTATACTATTTTATTTTACTAAACAAATAGAAATTTACACTTATATGATGATTTTTGCATTTATACATGAATTAGGACATCTAATTACAGGTCTACTTATGAAAATGAAACCAGAAAAAATGGAACTTTTGCCATTTGGAATAGCAATATCATTTAAAATAAATGTAGAAGAATACAATCAAAAAATAAAAAAAGGAAATATGCTAGAAGTAAAAAAAATAATAGTAGCACTAGCAGGACCAATTACAAATCTATTAATAATACTAATCACATTTAATTTGAATATAGACATAGACAAAAGTCTAACAATTATTTACACAAATTTATTAATAATGATATTTAATCTATTACCAATATATCCACTAGATGGAGGAAGAATTTTAAAAGGAATTTTACATATAAACTCAGGAAAAAGAAAATCAACAAAATATATTAATAATATTTCAAAAATAATAGTAACAATTATTACAGCAATATCAAGTATATTAATTTTATATTTTGAAAACATTTCAATATTTTTAATTGTTTTATATTTATGGTATTTAGTTATAACCGAAGATTTAAAATATAAAAACATACAAGTGATTTATGAAAAAATACTTGAAAATGATATTTCTTAATAGTAAAATATACATAAAAATAGTTACTAATATTAACTAATTTACATCTTTAAAAAATTAGTAACAGATTAGGAGATTTCAAAAGATGAAATATAATATAAGAGAAGAAAAAGGCATTACAATGATATCATTAGTAATAACAATAATCATATTACTATTATTAACAGGTATGTTGATATATAATTCAAAAGATAATGTTCAAATAAAAAATTTAACAAATTTATATAATGATATAGAACTTTTAAAAGAAAAGATATCAGATTATTATAATGAATATGGGCAATTACCAAAATTAGAAAAATACCCAAAACCAACTGAATTACAAAATATATTAAATTCAAGTGAAAAAGAAGAAGCAAGTAATTTTTATGTAATAGATTTAGAAAACATGCAAGGTATAACATTAAATTATGGCAAAGACTATGAAACAATAAAATTAAAAAAACAAAATAACGAAAATTATAATATTGAAGACTATAAAGAAATCTATATAATAAATGAAAATACACACAATATATTTTATGTAAAAGGGATAAACATAAAAGAAAACAATATAACAAAAACATATTACACTTATTATACAGAGCCAGATGAAACTATAGTTGATTTAAGATATATTGATGGAATTGTAATACCTAATGGATATTATTATATTGGAAAAGAAAAAGACAACATGGGAAATGAAAGCATATTAATATCAAATGAAAAAGAAAACACAACAAATGCAAAAAAATATATATGGAGAAAACAAATATCAAATATATCAAATATAGAAGAAATATCAAATATAATATTATCAGAAAACCAAAATGAAAATGAATTTATAAAAAGTGTAAATCATTATAAAGGATTTTTTATAAATAAAAATGAAGAAACAAACAAAGACATAATATATCTACCAGTGGAAGAAAACAAATGGTCAGAAATATATACAAAAAATGAAATTTATATAGATAAAAATGGAGACAAAGCATATATTCCGAAAGGCTTTAGAGTAAGCCTATCAGAAGGAACAAATGAAATAAGAAGCGGACTATTAATAACAGATAATATAGAAAATAACAAAAGTATAGGAAATGAATTTATATGGGTACCAGTAAATAATTTTGAAGAATTTACAAGACAAGACTTAGGAGAAACCCAAATAGAAGAAACTGATTTTATAACAACAGAGCCAACAGAAGAAAAATACTATGAAAAATCAGGAGAAGGAGAAAATATAGACAACACAGCAAACAAAAGCACACAAGAAGTACAAAATATGTATAAAAGTATAAAACAATATAAAGGATTTTATATAGGAAGATATGAAACAGGAATAAATGAAGAAACAGCAAGAACAAGCAACTCTGGAATAAGCCAAGAGCCAGTAGTAAAGAAAAATAAATATATATATAATTATATAAAATGGGGAAATAGCCAAACAGATGAAAAAGGTGGAGCAGTAGAAAAAGCTAGAAATATGTATACAAATACAGAATTTGATGGAATACAATCTACTTTATGTTATGGAGTACAATGGGATGCTATTATGAAATGGATAAATAAAGACACATCATTAAGATATATTTTTACAAACACAGAAGATACTTACAAAAAGGGAAATTATGATACAAGTGGTAATTTAATAAAAACAGGAAGTAATGAATTATACCAAATAAAAAATATATATGACATCGCTGGAAATGTTTCTGAATGGACAATGGAAACATATGGAATTGACAAAAAAGTTTTAAGAGGAGGAAAAAGTGGCAGTAGTGATAATGTAAGCTTTAGAGAAGTTACTAATATTGCTGAAAGTTCTCTAGTAAATGGATTTAGAATTGCTTTATATATAAAATAAAATTACTGTGGATTTCTTATAATAGTTTTTTATATAATAACCAATATTATTTGTTAATTTATGTAAAATATGTTATAATAAAATATATAGTAATTTAAAAAAGGAGAAAATGAACATGGAACGGAAAGAAAAGATAAAAAAATTAGAACAGAGAATAAAAATACAAACAGATTATAAAGTCAAAAAAAATTTAACAAATATAATAAATATTATACAGAAAGAAAAAAATTTTGTTAAATTTTCAGAAAGGAATAAGGAAACCATTACTAAAACAGTAGGAATACTCATGGACGATGAAATAATATGTGAGTATTTTTTGGAATTAAAGTCGGGAATAATGTACATCTTTTAATCCTTTGCCAAGGTAATCCAAATTATTTGGAAACTTTGGCTTTTTTATATAAAACTAAAAATACATTTTATGCAAATTTCCAGATGATTACATAAAACAATTGACTTTTAAGCCAAAAAGTTGTATCATATATACATAAAAATCCTAAGGAGGAAAGATATGGGAGAAGTAATAGTTATAACATCAGGAAAAGGTGGAGTAGGAAAAACAACAACAACAGCAAATTTAGGTTCAAGTTTAGCAGTAGAAGGAAAAAAAGTATGTTTAGTAGACACAGACATAGGACTAAGAAACTTAGATGTAGTAATGGGACTAGAAAATAGAATAGTATATGACATAGTAGATGTTGTAGAAGAAAAATGCAAACTAAGACAAGCATTAATAAAAGACAAAAGATTCAAAGAATTATACTTACTACCAGCAGCACAAACAAGAGATAAAAGTGCAGTAAATGAAGAACAAATGAAAGAACTAACAGAAAAATTAAAAGAAGAATTTGACTATATACTTATAGACTGTCCCGCAGGAATAGAACAAGGATTTAAAAATGCCATTGCAGGAGCAAATCGTGCAATAGTAGTAACAACAGCAGAAATATCAGCAATAAGAGATGCAGACAGAATAATAGGATTATTAGAAGCATCAGAAATAAAAAATCCAGAATTAGTAATAAATAGAATAAGACCAAACATGGTAAGAAAAGGCGAAATGATGGATGTTGACGACATAGTAGACCTATTATCAATAGATTTAATAGGAGTAGTACCAGATGATGAATACATAATAACACAAACAAACAAAGGAGAACCAGTAATACAAAATAAAAAAGCACCATCAGGAAAAGCATATATGGAAATAGCAAAAAGAGTATTAGGAGAAAACATAGAGGTAACAATACCAGGAAGAGAAAAGAACTTCTTTACAATAATAAAAAATCTATTTAAAAAATAGAGTAGCTAAACAAGTGGAGGGATAGGAAATAATGTTTGAAAATATAAAAAACTTCTGTAAAAGGATAATCAAAAAAGAAGAAAAGAAGACAATACAAGAAAATTCAAAAAATGCAGCAAAAGAAAGGCTACATTTAGTATTAATGCAAGATAGGGCAAATGTATCAGCTGATTTTTTAGAACTAATGAAACAAGAAATAATTGAAGTAATAAAAAAATATATAGAAGTTGACGAAAAAGAAATAGATGTAAGATTAACAAATAAAGAAAACCAAGATGGAACAAATGGAGCACCAGCTTTATATGCAAATATTCCTATTCTAAATATAAAAAATGATGCAAAAAAAGTAATAAAAGAAGAGAATAAAGAAAATAACAAAAATAAAGAAAAACAAGAACAAAAAGAAGATAAAACAAATCAAATAGAAAAAAACCAAGAAGAGAACAAAGAAGAAAATAAAAAACAAACACAGATAAAACAAGAAGAACATATAGAAAATAAAGAACAAAAATAAGACAAAAGACACAAGAAAAATTAACAAGAAAAAGAGTGATTTAATGAGAAAAAGAGAATTAAAAAATATGGAATGGGGCTTGCTAGTTGTAGCAATAATATTATCAATAATAGGATTAATAGCACTATTTTCAGCAACCCAAGAAGCCGAGCAAGATGATTTTAAAAAACAAATAATATGGTTAGTAGTAAGTATAATAATAATGGTAATAGTTATGCTAATAAATTATGAAATATTAGTAAAATTATCACCAGTTTTTTATGGAATATTTATGATTTTATTAATAGCAGTACTATTTACAAAACCTGTAAATGGGGCAACTAGCTGGTTTGATATAGGAATTTTTTCACTTCAGCCATCTGAATTTGCCAAAATAGTAGTAATACTATTTTTAGCATTTATAATATCAAAAATACAAGAAAAATATATAGAAGATATCAATAGACCAACACGATTATTAATAATATTTGTAGTAGTAGCAATACCACTACTATTAATAATAAAACAACCAGATTATGGAACAGCAATGGCATTTTGTATTGCCCTAGCAATGATACTATTTACATCTGGAATAGACAAAAAATATATAATAGGAACAATTATATTAATTTGTGTAACAATACCAGTATTATATAACTTTATATTACCAGAACATGCAAAAAAAAGAATAGACATATTTCTAAATCCAGAATCAGACCCACGTGGAAGTGGATACAATATAATACAATCAAAACTTGCAATAGGAGCAGGGCAACTAACAGGAATGGGGTTATTAAAAGGAAATCAAACACAATTGGGTTATTTATATCCTAAAACAACAGATTTTATATATTCAGTAATAGGAGAAGAAATGGGATTTTTGATTGCAGGAACAGTTATTATTTTATATGTATTTCTGGTAACGAAAGCATTATATATAGCTAAAACTGCAAAAGATAGTACAGGCTCAATAGTGGCAGCTGGAATAGCTGGGATATTTTTATTTCACATGACAGAAAATATAGGAATGGTAATGGGATTATTACCAATTACAGGAGTACCATTATTATTTGTAAGTTATGGGGGAAGCTCTTTAATAACAAGTTATATTTTAATAGGAATATTACTTAATATTAGTGGAAAAAGACAAAAAACAATATTTGTAAAATAAAGAAAACTGTTTTAAAGATGTTTTTATGAACAAAGACAAAAAACAGCTTTTCTTTTTGGGAGAAAAAATGTACTTAAATAAACTAAAAATAGGAAATGTAGAATTAGAAAATAATTTAATATTAGCTCCAATGGCAGGTGTAACAGATTTACCATTTCGTAAGATCTGTAAAGAATTTAATCCAGGTTTAGTTTGTACAGAAATGGTAAGTAGTAAAGCAATTTTCTACAATGACTCAAAAACAAAATTATTAATAAAAACAAAAGGAGAAAAAAGACCAATAAGTATGCAAATATTTGGGAGCGATGAAGAAACAATGGGATTTGCATCTAAATACATTAGTGAATTAGCAGATATTGTAGATATAAATATGGGATGTCCTGCACCAAAAGTTATAAAAAATGGAGATGGCAGTAAATTATTATTAGATATAAAAAAAGCAGAAAAAATAATAAAATCAGTAATAAAAAATTCTAATAAACCAGTAACATTAAAGATAAGAAAAGGATGGGACCTTAATAATATTGTAGCAGTAGAGTTTGCACAAATGGCAGAAAAAGCTGGAATATCAGCAATTACAATACATGGAAGAACAAGAACAGAAATGTATTCAGGAAAAGCTGATTTAGATATAATAAAAAAAGTAAAACAAAATGTAAAAATTCCTGTTATTGGAAATGGAGATATAATAGATGAAGAAACAGCACTGAAAATGTTTGAATACACAGGAGTAGATGGAATTATGATAGGAAGAGGAACTTTTGGAAATCCATGGATTTTTAGAAAAATAAACTATTTTTTGAAAACAGGAAAAAAGTTACCAGAAATTTCCTATAAAGAAAAATTAAGAATTATAAAAAAACACATAAAACTTGAACTACAAGAGAAAGAGGAAATAACAGCTATAAGAGAATTAAGAAAACATATTTCATGGTATACTAAAAACTTACCCAATTCTAGTGAATTTAGAAATGAAATTAATAAAATAGAGAACAAAGAGTTACTAGTAGAAAGAGTTAAAAACTTTTTCGAAAATTTGTAATATTATTATATTTATTTAAGCTCATATACAACACTCTTTAGTAAAGTTTGCAACAGAGTAAAAAATGTAAGAGAATTTTTCACTTCAAGTTTGCATAAAAAATTATAATTTTTTA
>CAOSZT010000065.1 GCA_948528155.1 uncultured Clostridia bacterium
TTTGTAGATACGATTTATTAATTATCGATGAAGTACGGCTATTTGCCTGTAGATAAAAATGGTGCTAATCTCTTTTATCAGCTAATTGCTAAAAGATACGAATCTTCTTCTACAATTATAACAACAAATCAAGCATTTGGAAAGTGGGGTGAAGTTTTTTCTAATAATATAGTTGCAAATGCTATTTTGGACAGGCTTTTGCACCATGTGTATTTATTTAATATAACAGGAACATCATACAGAACAAAGGATTTAATAGATATTTCACAATGATATATTTTTGTAGGGCAAAATATTATTGTACAAAAGAGACTAAATGTTTTTGTACAATTTTATACAAAAATATTTTGCCCATTTTGTACATTTTAGTATTGACAATAACAATTGTGAAGAAAGTCTAGAAACTTTTAAAGAAAAAGATAATAAGAAAATAGTAGAATTAAATAAATTCTTAAAACAAGAAGATAAGTCAAAGAAGCCAGAAGAAGACAAAAAAGAAGAAGCAAAACCACAAGAAAAAGCAAAAGAAGACAAAAAAGAAGAAACAAAACCACAAGAAAAAGCAAAAGAAGATAAAAAAGAAGAAACAAAACCACAAGAAAAAGCAAAAGAAGACAAAAAAGAAGAAACAAAAACACAAGAAAAAACAAAAGAGGATAAAAAAGAAGAAACAAAAACACAAGAAAAAGCAAAAGAAGATAAAAAAGAAGAAGCAAAACCACAAGAAAAACCAAAAGAGGATAAAAAAGAAGAAACAAAACCACAAGAAAAAGCAAAAGAAGATAAAAAAGAAGAAATAAAACCACAAGAAAAAGCAGAAGAAGACAAAAAAGAAGAAGCAAAACCACAAGAAAAACCAGAAAAAGAAAAAAATGTAGAAACAAAAAAACAATTAAGACTATATAAAACAAAAATAGTTTTAGATATATTTGCTAATAAAATAAAAATAGATGGAGAAGAAGATTTATTTTATAAAGTAGAAGAAAAAAGAAAAAAAGAATTAATGAAAAGATATAATATAAAAAGTCTTTTAAAATTTCAAACAATAAAAAAAGAAATAAAAAACATAAATTATGGTTTGATTTCCGCATTAGAAAAAATAGATGATGAAAAGTCAACACTTGTTTATGCCTATTTAGATGTTAAAGCGGGAAAAATTGACCCTGAAAAAGCAAAAGAAGGTATGAAAATATTAGATAAATATGTAGATATAGATTATATATTTAACAAATCTATAGGAGATATAAAAGCAAAAAATAGTGCAAGAAATGATAATGCACTTGGAATAGCATCTGTATATGGTATAAAAAATGGAGTATTCCATAGAATTTGGGAAAAAAGTAGAGAAATATTAAATAGAAGTAAAAACCTTTTTTCTAATATAAATAAGAAATTATTTCAAAGAAAAGAAAATCCTAAAACATTAGGACAACACTCAGAAGCAACAAGAAAAATATTAAAAGATAATATGAATAAAAACAATGAGAATGAAGAAATAGGAAAAACTAAAAGTAGTGAAGCACAAAAATTTAGAAAAGAAGTAGAAAGTAGTAATGATGTAAAAAAATCCACAGAAAATATATCAAAACAATATAAAGAAAGAGAGAATAAGAGGGAAAAAATCCATAAATTAACAGAAGATGAATATGAAGAGAGAAAGCCTGAAAAGTTATCAGGTGGGATAGAAAAATAGTATTATAAACTTTTTACATATATAATTTATTGAGAGGATAATAGAATGGAAGAATTTATTAAGGAAATAAAAAAAGAATTTAAAGAACTTGTCAAACAAAAACAGAAAATTGAACAAATTAAACAAATTCTATTAAAAAGTCAAAATGTAATAAAGACATCAATATGTGAAAGAAATAAAATTCAAGATAAAAATAGCTTTGAATATAAATTAGCATGTTCAAAAATAGAAAAAGAAGAGCAAAAACGAAAAAAAATATATGAAGAATGGATTATTAGAACTAATCACCTAGAAAAAAAGCTATCTAAAAGTAAAGAAAAATTTTTAAAACAAAGAAAAGACAAAAGTGATATAATATATAATAATATTATATTTGGAAATTTAAAAATTGAAGATATAAGAAAAACTAATATAGAAGAACTAAAACAAGAAAAAAATAAATTAGAAAAAAAGATAAAGTTAGCACAAACTTCAGATGAT
This sequence comes from uncultured Clostridia bacterium, assembly GCA_948528155.1. GTDB lineage: Bacteria > Bacillota > Clostridia > TANB77 > CAG-508 > CAG-269. The sequence continues at coordinate 2,174 of CAOSZT010000065.1, forward strand.
TACATAGAAAAAGTGACTCCAGAACAACGAAAAGATGTATATGATGCAAGAAAAAATTTGAACAATAATCAAGAAAAAGCTAAGGAAATAGAAATAAAAATACAATTATCAAACATAATTGGAAAAGATAATATAATGGACACACTAAGAGAACTTCAAGAATTAAAAAGGCAAATAGAAAAAATTTTTAATATGGAATTTATTAAAGAATGTATTAAAGAATTGAATAATGAAAATGCAAATAATATGAAAAAAGAGAAAAAAGAAGAAGGAATAGAGCAATTAAATGAAAAATGGACAAAATTTCATGAATATTATATTAAATGTTGTAATATGAAAAAAACAGAAGAAAACCAAGAAAATAAAGAATTCTTAGAAGGAGCACAAGCAGTTTTAAAAAGAAAAATGAAACAAACACAAGAAGAATATTATATAATGCAATATAAATTAAATGAAAAAAATCAGAAGAATTACAAAAAAAATGACACAAGAAGTATAAAAGAAAGAATAGTAAATATATCAATGGCAGATATAGCAGACGTAAATGAAAAAGCACAGAAGGAACTGGAAGAAAACAAAAAGCTATATGAAGAAGATGATAAGATAATAAATGAAATTATATCTAAATTAGATACTTTATATAATGAAAACAAAAAAAGAGCAGAAAATACACCACAAAATACAAATGTATGTAATAAATCTTCTGTAAAAAATAGCATAGATGTAAAAAAAGATAAATTCGATAAAAATAAAGAATTTAGAAAAGAAAATAAATATGAAATGACAAAACACGATATTGAAAGTGTGAGATCACTTGCGGAAATATGGCAAAATAAAATAAAAGAAACAAATCCAAATATAGAAAAAGAGGAAAGCTTTACTCAAAAATAAATAAAAAAGTATAAATAAAAAAGTATTATCAAATACCAAAAACTTAAAAAATTTCCAACTTTTTCTTGACTTATAAATTGAAAAATGTTAAAATATAAACTGTTATATAAATACATGAATTATGTATTTCCGTAGCAGTTTATATTTTTATTACAAAAAGAAAATAAGAAAAGAGGTGAAATTTAAGTGCCAACAATAAATCAATTAGTAAGAAAAGGAAGAAAAACAGGAGAAACAAAATCAACAGCACCAGCACTACAACATGGTTGGAACTCTAAAAACAAAAAATTAACAAACAACAAAGCACCACAAAAAAGAGGAGTATGTACAGTTGTAAAAACAGTAACACCAAAAAAACCAAACTCAGCATTAAGAAAAGTAGCAAGAGTAAGACTATCAAATGGTTATGAAGTTACATCTTACATTCCAGGAATAGGACACAACTTACAAGAACATAGTGTTGTTTTAATTAGGGGAGGAAGAGTTAAAGACCTTCCAGGTGTTAGATATCACATAATAAGGGGAACACTTGATACAGCAGGTGTAAAAGATAGAATGCAAGCTCGTTCTAAATATGGAGCTAAACGCCCTAAAAAGTAAAATTGATTAAATCAGGATTTTGCACATTTTTGAGATTTATTTAAAACTATGGTATACTAGTTAGCCTAAGCTTATATAAATACCCAAAATGCACAATATACAAATTATTCAATTTTACAGTGATACCAATAATTAATTGGAAAAACATTAAGATTGATTTTTAGAATAGTGCTTGTAATACTTTTGAAATTTAAGGTACTTAAATTTAGATATATTATAATGCACTATACGGATAGGAAAACCTATCAGAGTACCGAAAATACTTTTATGAAGTATTAAAAAATATAAGGAGGGAAGAATAGTGCCAAGAAGAGGATTTATAGCAAAAAGAGATGTTTTACCAGATCCAATATACAATAGTAAAGTTGTTACAAAATTAGTAAACAACATAATGTTAGATGGTAAAAAATCAGTTGCTCAAAAAATAGTATATGATGCATTTGACATCATAAAAGAAAAAGAAGGAAAAAATCCATTAGAAGTATTTGAAGCAGCTTTAGAAAATATTATGCCAGTTCTTGAAGTTAAAGCAAGAAGAGTTGGTGGAGCTACATATCAAGTTCCACTTGAAATTAGACCAGAAAGAAGACAAACTTTAGGACTAAGATGGTTAGTTACTTATGCTAGAAATAGACATGAAAAAACTATGGCTGAAAAATTAGCTGGTGAAATTACAGATGCTGTTGCTGGAAATGGTGGAGCATTTAAAAAGAAAGAAGATACTCATAGAATGGCAGAAGCTAATAAAGCATTTGCTCATTACAAATGGTAAAAATTCGATATAAACAATAGACATTAGAAAAACTGGAAGTCAGTAAAATAGAAGTCAGTAAATGGAAACGAAAAAACAAAATACAAAAAGAAATTCCATCTGACATCCAAACCCTGACCTCCAAAAAACCGAATGGTTTTTATGAAAGGAGGAAAATAAAAAATGGCAGGGAGAGAATACCCATTAGAAAGAACAAGAAATATAGGGATAATGGCACATATTGATGCTGGAAAAACAACAACAACAGAAAGAATATTATTCTATACAGGAAAAGTTCATAAAATAGGAGAAACACATGAAGGCGCTGCAACAATGGACTGGATGGCACAAGAACAAGAAAGAGGAATAACAATTACATCAGCTTGTACAACTTGTTTTTGGAATAATAATAGAATAAACATAATAGACACACCAGGACACGTTGACTTTACAGTAGAAGTACAAAGATCTTTAAAAGTTCTAGATGGAGCAGTAACAGTTTTAGCAGCAAAAGGAGGAGTTCAACCTCAAACAGAAACAGTTTGGAGACAAGCTGACAAATATAATGTACCAAGAATGGTATATGTAAATAAAATGGATATTACTGGAGCAAACTTTATGCTTTGTATTGACCAATTAAAAAATAGATTAAAAGCAAATGCAGTTCCAATCCAATTACCAATAGGAGCAGAAGACCAATTTAAAGGTATAGTTGACTTAATAAAAATGAAAGCATTTATTCATAAAGATGATTTAGGTCAAGATATTGAAGAAACAGATATACCAGAAGACATGAAAGCACAAGCAGAAGAATATAGAGCAGCTATGGTAGAATCTGTTGCAGAACAAGATGAAGAATTAATGATGAAATATTTAGAAGGTGAAGAACTAACAGAAGAAGAAATCAAAAAAGGATTAAGAACAGGAACAATAGCAAACAAAATAGTTCCAGTTACATGTGGTTCTTCATATAAAAACAAAGGTGTACAAGAATTATTAGATGCAATAGTTGACTATATGCCATCACCAATAGATATAGCACATATCAAAGGTGAAACTATGGATGGAGAAGAAACAGAAGCAAAAACTTCTGATTCAGAGCCATTTGCAGCATTAGCATTTAAAATTGCTACAGACCCATTTGTAGGAAAACTATGTTTCTTTAGAGTTTATTCAGGAACACTTGAATCAGGATCAACAGTATTAAACTCAAGTAAAGACAAAAAAGAAAGAATAGGAAGAATACTACAAATGCACTCAAATCACAGAGAAGATATTGACAAAGTATATGCAGGTGATATTGCAGCAGCAGTAGGTTTAAAAGATGTTACAACTGGAAACACACTATGTGATCCAGAACATCCAATAATATTAGAATCAATGGAATTCCCTGAGCCAGTTATTGATATAGCAATTGAGCCAAAAGATAAAGCAGCACAAGAAAAAATGGGAATAGCTTTAGCAAAATTAGCTGAAGAAGACCCAACATTTAAAGCATATACAAATCAAGAAACAGGTCAAACAATTATAGCAGGAATGGGAGAATTACACCTAGACATAATTGTTGATAGATTAAAAAGAGAATTCAAAGTTGAATGTAATGTAGGTAAACCACAAGTTGCTTACAAAGAAACAATTAGAAACAAAGTAAAAGTTCAAGGTAAATTTATTCGTCAATCAGGTGGTAAAGGACAATATGGTGATGTATGGTTTGAAATGGAACCATTAGAACCAGGTAAAGGAATAGAATTCGAAAGTAAAATTGTTGGAGGAGCTGTTCCAAAAGAATATATTAAACCAATTGAACAAGGTATGAGAGAAGCTTCAGAAAGTGGTGTACTTGCTGGATATCCAGTTATAGACTTCAAAGTATCTTTAGTTGATGGTTCATATCACGAAGTTGACTCATCAGAAATGGCATTTAAAATAGCTGCATCTATGGCATTCAAAGAAGGATGTAAACAAGCAAAAGCAGTTATATTAGAGCCAATTATGAAAGTTGAAATAACAGTACCAGAGGAATATATGGGAGATGTTATAGGAGATGTAAACTCTAGAAGAGGTAGAATGGAAGGGATGGATGCAAATGATGGAATGCAAGAAATTCACTCATTTATTCCATTGTCAGAAATGTTTGGTTATGCGACAGACTTACGTTCTAAAACTCAAGGTAGAGGTTCATACTCTATGGAACCATCTCATTATGAAGAAGTTCCAAAATCTGTACTTGAAACAATAGTAGCTTCAAGAAAAAAAGCTGAATAAAGATATTTATAAATTTAAAAATCAATATCAGACGTCGGATATATGATTTTTGAGAACTATATAATGTCAGTCTTCAGTTTAAAACAAAAATATTAACAAATAAAATATTAAATTATACAACTAATACAAATTTTATTATCACTATTTTCAAATAAAAATTAATTTATAAAATCAAAATATTATTTGAACTTGGGAATGTGGTATATAATTTAGGAATTATTTAAAATAGTCTAATAATTTCTAAAAGGGCCAACACATTTCGTGAAATAAAATAAAAAATTACAATGTATATTAAAATATTTTATAGCTTAATAAATGCTAAATAATTATAAAAATATTGTTTAAGTAAGAAAAATACAAAAATATATGAAAGACTTGCATTTTTAATAAAAATGTTATAAAATGCAAATACAAAAATTATTAATTATTAATTAGTCATTAAATTTAAGTTAACCGTTTGAACGAAGTGAATTACGGATAACTTTGCAACTAAGTAAAATGAAGTTGCATAAATAAAATATAAAAAAGAATAAAGGCAGAATCAGAAAAATCTGATCTCTGACCTATAAAAATAAGGAGGATTTTAAAAATGGCAAAAGCAAAATTTGAAAGAAACAAACCACATGTTAACATTGGTACAATCGGACACGTTGATCATGGTAAAACAACAACAACAGCAGCAATTACAAAATATTTATCATTATTAGGAAAAGCTAAATTTGAAGCTTATAATGCAATTGATGCAGCACCAGAAGAGAGAGAGAGAGGAATTACAATTAACACAGCTCACGTAGAATATGAAACAGATAACAGACACTATGCACATGTTGACTGTCCAGGACACGCTGACTATGTTAAAAATATGATTACAGGTGCAGCACAAATGGATGGTGCAGTACTAGTAGTATCAGCAGCAGATGGTCCAATGCCTCAAACAAGAGAGCATATACTACTTGCTAGACAAGTTGGAGTTAAATATATAGTTGTATACTTAAATAAATGTGATATGGTTGATGACCCAGAATTATTAGAATTAGTTGAAATGGAAGTTAGAGACTTATTATCAGAATATGGTTTCCCAGGAGATGATATTCCAGTAATAAAAGGTTCTTCATTACAAGTATTAGAAAGTTCATCAACAAATCCAGATGAAGAAGTTTACAAACCTATGAAAGAATTAATGGAAGCAGTTGATAGTTATATACCAACACCAGAAAGACCAATAGACCAACCATTCTTAATGCCAGTTGAAGACGTATTCACAATTACAGGACGTGGAACAGTTGCAACAGGTAGAGTAGAAAGAGGAGAAGTTAAACTACAAGACGAAATTGAAATCATCGGATTAACAGCTGAAAGAAGAAAAACAGTTGTTACAGGTGTTGAAATGTTCAGAAAATTATTAGACCAAGCAGAAGCTGGTGATAATATAGGAGTTCTATTAAGAGGTATAGATAGAAAAGATATCGAAAGAGGTCAAGTTCTATGTAAACCAGGAACAATAAATCCACATACAAAATTCACTTCTGAAGTTTATGTATTAACTAAAGAAGAAGGTGGAAGACATACACCATTCTTTAATGGATATAGACCACAATTCTACTTCAGAACAACAGACGTTACAGGTGTTATTGAATTAGCTGCTGGAACAGAAATGGTTATGCCAGGAGATAATATTGCAATGACAATCGAATTAATTACACCAATCGCTATTGAAAAAGGACTAAGATTCGCTATCCGTGAAGGTGGTAGAACAGTAGGGTCAGGTGTAGTTGCTGATATTATTGAATAATATATAATATAAAATAGAGAAAAGATTTAAAACTTTTCTCTATTTTTTCTCCATTCCCAATTACTAATAGTTTGTAAATAAAATTTTGCAGTACAGTTGCCCCTAAAATATTATTTACAAACTGTAACTTGTCGGTCCCCACATTCATTCCTAAAAATAATATATTATAGCTCTTTTGCTACCATACAGATCTAAAATTTGACCTGAACTGTAACCACTAAAGTCTAATTACATAAATTTTTACGGAAAATACTTGCATTTTTTATAAAACAATAATAAAATGTGAGGTATATATGTAATTCTTATAACATAAAATATTTTAATAAATAAAGTAAAACTGGAGGAAAAGTATGAAAATAATATTAGATGCCATGGGAGGAGACAATGCACCAGACGCAAACATAAAAGGTGCAGTAAATGCAATTAACAAAATAAAAGCAGAATTAATACTAATTGGAAAAGAAGAAATAATAAGAGCTAAAATAAAGGAATTTTATAATAAAGAATTAGAAGATATATCAGATAGATTAAAAATAAGAAATAGCACAGAAATAATAGAAATGGAAGACCAACCAACAGTAGCAATAAAACACAAAAAAGATTCATCAATGGTAGTAGGATTTAATATGCTAAAACAAGACGAAGGAGATGTATTTATATCAGCAGGAAACTCAGGAGCATTACTTGCGGGAGCTACTTTAATAATAGGAAGAATAAAAGGGATAGACAGACCAGCATTAGCTGGAATTTTACCAGCATATAAAAGCCAATTACTATTAATGGACTGTGGATCTAATACAAATTGTAAGCCAATAAATTTACTACAATTTGCCCAAATGTCTACAATATATTTAAAAAATACATTTGGAATAGAAAAACCAGCAATAGGACTTCTAAACATTGGAACAGAAGAAACAAAAGGAAATGAGTTAGTAAAAGAAAGTTATCAACTATTAAAAGAAAAATCAGAAGAATTAGGAATAAACTTTGTAGGAAATACAGAAGGACGAGATGCCTTTTCAGGAAAAATAGATGCGATTGTAACAGATGGATTTACAGGAAATGTATTTTTAAAAACAACAGAAGGATTAGGAAAATTGGTAAAAAGGTCCTTAAAAGAAAGTATGATGAAAAATATCATATCAAAAATAGCATCAATACCAGCATTACCAGCAATAAACAGATTTGCAAAAACAATGGACTACAAAGCATATGGTGGAGCATTATTTCTAGGAGTAAAAAAACCTGTTGTAAAAGCTCATGGAAGTAGTGATGAAACACTATTTGAATATACTATAATTCAAGCTGAAAAATTTGTTGAAAATAAAGCAGTAGATAAAATGATAGAAGCATTTAATAAATAGTAAAAAAACAATACCAAAAATAAAAAATTTTAAACATCAAAAAACAATAACTGAATAGGTAGTATAAAATAAAAAATAATTATCGAATATACTTGACAAATATAATAACATATAATATAAAAGTATTATAAAAAAGATAATACATATATAGAAACTGAGAGGAGGTGAACTCGGAGTATGAGTTCAGAAGAAATTTTAGAAAAAATAAAAGCTATAATAGTTGAGCAATTAGGAGTGGCAGATACAGCTGTAACAATGGAAGCATCTTTTATAGATGATTTAGGAGCTGATTCTTTAGACATAGTTGAATTAGTAATGGCTATAGAAGAAGAATTTGATATAGAAATTCCTGATAGTGATGCAGAAAAAGTTGTAACAGTAGGAGATGTTGTAGATTACATTAAAGATAATGTATAACAATAAAAAGAAACTATAAAACTAAAAAATCATTGAAATTACTTTGTAATTCAATGATTTTTATTGTTATTTTAAATATAAATTTCTTTTATCGATTTTTAATATTATATAAAGTTTTCTTGGATTATACTAGGAAAATCTTTTATAAAATAAGAAAAATATGAAAATATCGATTTTTTTTCCACACAAGAAGAAGTATAAATTTTACAATTTATAAAAACATCATCTTGAATAGAAACTTTAAGACTACCTATTTCAACATTATTAAATACAGGAGCATCAAAATTAGTCTGGCAATCAATAGAATAAACCAAAGAATTAATTAAATCTTTTTTAATTGGAAAATTATAAGAAGATTCACAATTCTCCAATCTAATTTCAAAACTTTGCACTTTACCTTTATTTATATAAAAATTTTTATTTTCAGACTTCCACTTTTCAAATTCATCATTAATTGAAGCTTCTAAATTTACAACCTTAAAATTATCAAAAACAAAATTAATTAATTTTATACTATCAGATGTCCTAAAATTTTTCGTATCAGCACCCAAAACTACACAAATAATATCCATATCATTTCTTTTACAAGCACTTACTAAACATCTATTAGCACCATTAGTAAAACCAGTTTTAATCCCATAAACACCATCTAAATTTCCCAATAATTCATTAGTATTAGATAAATTTTTAGGATAACCATTTAAAACAACAGTATAATTTTTAGTTCCAACAATTTGAGCAAAAATTTTATTATTTAAAGCATAATTTGATAAAAGAGCCAACTCGTATGCAGTAGTATAATGTTCATCAGCATCTAAACCATGAGGAGTTTCAAAATGTGTATTTAATAAACCAAGTTCTTTGGCTTTATTATTCATTAACTCTGAGAAACCACTAATATCACCACCAGCATGTTCTGCCAGTGCTACTGCAGCATCATTACCAGAACATAACATAAGACCATATAATAAATCTCTTACAGTAATTTTATCACCAGTCTTTAACCCTAACCTTGATCCACCAGTGCCAGCAGCCTTTTTAGAAATCTCTATTGTATCATCTAAATTACAATTTTCAATAATTATTGTAGCAGTCATAATTTTAGTAGTTGAAGCCATTTTTCTAACAGAATTTTCATTTTTACCATATAAAACAGTATTTGTAGTTCTATCAATAACAACACAAGCACGAGAATTAATATTGGATATATTTTTTTCAATTTGTGAACTAGTAGGAGAAGAAACAAACTCAGAACTTACAGGAATATTATCATCATCACATAAATCATCAGAAAAGCACACATTTGTCAATTGAATAATAACTAATAAAAAAATATAAAATAAAATAAAAAATTTTTTTTTCATATTGCACCTCTTATTTAATAATATAAATAATAAATATATTTT
>CAOSZT010000066.1 GCA_948528155.1 uncultured Clostridia bacterium
TAATAATATAAAAAACCACAAAAAATAAGAATAAAATTTAAAACTCTTAATATTTTTATATTAAGGGTTTTTTAGTAAAGTTAAAACATTAAAATATAAAACAAAAATAACAACTATTACTTAATCAACTCACAATATAAAAATTATATTAGAAAAATTTGGAGGATACAAAATGTATGTAATTAATAGAAAAAGAATTAGTTTTATTTTAATATGTTTATTACTAGGAATATTTGCATATTCATATCAAGGATCAAAAATGAATATAGAACAACAAACACAAGAAACAGTGTCTACTCCAGTCTCTGGGAAAGTCATTGTTATAGATGCTCGGTCATGGTCATCCAGATAATGGAGCCCAAAGTAGCAGAGGAACAACAGAAGCAGAAACAAACTTAAATATATCATTAAAACTTCAAAGTTTATTAGAACAAAATGGATGTACAGTAATATTAACTCGTTCTGATGAAAATGCCATATATGACTTAGACAAAACAACACTAAAAGAAAAGAAAATATCAGACATTAGAAATAGAGTAAAAATAGGGAACAATTCATCAGCAGACATCTTTGTAAGTATACATTTAAACAAAATACCACAACAACAATATTGGGGATGGCAATGTTTCTATAACTCTAAAAATGAAAAAAGCATAAATCTTGCAAAAAGTATTCAAGCAAACCTAAATGGAGCAATTCAAAAAGAAAATAAAAGAATATCCATGAAATTAGATACAGTATATATAATGAAACATGTAGAAATTCCAATTTCAATAGTAGAGTGTGGATTTTTATCTAATCCAGAAGAAGAACAACAACTTTTAGACGATGAATATCAAAATAAACTTGCTTGGGGAATTTTTAATGGAATATTAGATTATTTTAATGAGTAATAAATTTTAATTATTAAAATTTTGTTTAAATACTTATGATATAACAAATATAAATGTAGTACTACGTTACTACTATAAAATAGTAATAAACTAAAATGTTTATTCATAAAAATATAAAAAGATAGGAGGCAAAAATGTTTTATGTATTTAGTAAAGAAAAAATATATACATATATAATATCAATAATGACAGTAGTACTATTATTATGTGTAGCAAGTAATATGAATACAATAAAAGGAGAAAGCACAGAAGTATCAACAAATTCAGAAAAACTATTACCAATATATAAAGTAAAAACAGAAGAAAATAAAGTTTCATTAACAATGAACTGTGCATGGTAACAATTACTTTTGTGATAGATGAGTTAGCTGTTCGAGCAAAGCGAGTTACAGATAACTTATGCAACCGAACTTGTGAGGTTGTAGACAATAATAGAAACAGGTTATTTTAGTATTTTTTGTTAACATTAAAAACAATGATATTGTTAAAATTTATATACTTCTCGGTATTCTTACAATTTTGCAAGAAATATCAATCAAAATTTTTTTTACAATTTAGTTCAAAAATTTTATCAGATATTTCTAACAAAATTTTCGTTTACATTCGAATTATATAAATTTTAAAATATCATTGTTTTATCTTGTAAAAATATTAAAAAGATATATGAAATTATAAAAATTTATGGTATACTAATAACGTAGTAGGAGATTGGAGTTGATACTATGAGTGAAAAAATATATACAATTGAAGAAATAAAGAAAATGCTAGAAGAACTTTTAAAAGATAAGCCAGTATATCAAGTAATACTATTTGGTTCTTATGCAAAACAAAAAGCTACAAAAAAGAGCGATGTAGATTTAATAATAGATACAAATTCAGAGTTGAAAGGATTTGCACTATTAAAACTAATATGCCAAATAGAAGAAAAACTACAAAAAGAAATTGATGGATTTGAAAAATATGAAATAATAGAAAATTCATTAATCGATAAAGAAATAAAAGAAACAGGAGTGGTTGTATATGAAAAATAAAGAATATATGTCATTAAAAAAGATGATAGAATATATAAATAAAGCATTAATATATACAGAAGGTTATACATTTGAAGTATTTTGCAAAGATGATAAGACAATTTAAGAAACAAAATCGTTCATGATTATGAAGGAATAAAGTTAAACTTTATATGGGATATTATAACAAAAGATATCATACAATTGAAAGTAGATTTGGAGAAAATATTGGAAGATAATAATAATTAAAATCTGTTATGAAAATAGCCAAAGAGAATTACTGATTTTAAAGTTAGTAGTTCTTTTTTAGTTAGAAATTGTGAGAGCATAATTTCAAAAAGAAACGAGGTGAATATTGAAATACATAAATATAAATCAAGAATTGAAATTTAAGTTCTGCCAAGTACCAAGAAAAATTTTATACACAGAGCCATACAAATCGATTTTGTGCCCTTTATCTCAGTTAGGATATATCTTTATACTAGACAGATTAAATTTATCAAGAATGAATCATAAAGTAGATGACTATGGAAACATATATATTTTTATAACTAGAAAAGAAATGGGAGAATATTTAAGATCAAGTAGTAAGACAGTTATAAAAGTATTTAAAGAACTAGAAAAGGCAAAATTAATAAAACAAGAAAATCAAGGGAAAGGTAAAGCTTATAAAATATATGTTGTTGATATATATTCAGAAGATGAACAGAAGGAAAAATTACATATAGCTAATGAAAAAAATACAAATGAAGTATTGGAATTTTTACAACCAAATAATATAGATAAAAAATATAAACAACAATATAAAACTAAAAATTGCAATTATAAAAGTGATAGGGATTATAGTAATTTTGATTGGACAAGTTTATATGCCAATAAATTTTAAGAAATAAGTTGACATTAATTTCAACAAGAGTTAACATCACTTAGGCATAGGAGGTGATGTTAAGTGGGAAAAGAAAAAATCAATATGCTAGAAACAATATTTGAAGCAAGGGAAGAAGATTTAGCTTTTATTGATGAAAAAGATAAAAAGTTTATGAGTCAAGATAAAGCAAATAAAATTAAAAAGTCTGATTGTTTAAATAAAGAATTAGAAAAAATTCCATATAATCTTAATTGGTTAAAAGATAGTATTGAAAGGTTAATAAAAGATTATGTGGAAACGATTGATTTTGAAAGTTATTATTTTCATAAAAAATATTATTTTGCAGGATTAAAAGATGGAATGAAATTAAAGGAAGAATTAAAATAACATTAAAAGACAATATAAATTTTGAGATTTATATTGTTTTTTCTTGCCTAACAATGCGATATGCATTAGATATCACAAAAACACAAAGGTAATACCGCTAAAAGCCACGCTTTTAGGCAGTTGTCGGGAGATGAGATATCTCCCTGATCCTGCAAAATGCTGAGGCTGTTGAAATCTTGATTTTTTACAGCCTCAGTATGCATTTTGTATTGCTTTGGGGTGATTTTGAAAAGAAAAAATAAAAAAAAGAATGGAGGTCAAAATTTGAAAGAAAATAAAGATGAAGAATTAGTAACGATGGTAATAAGAATACCAAGATATAAAAAGAAAATGATAAAAAATATAGCAAAAAGTCAAGGAAGATATGAAGCAGATATTATTAGAAGCGGAATAGATAAAGAATTAAATTTAGATTTATACCAAGATAAAATGGAAGAATTAATCAAAGAAATTTTAAAACCAATTGAAGAAAAATTAAATAAATTTTTAAGTTCACAACGAAAAATAAATGCAAAATTTTTAAGAACTGCAGTTATAAGTACATATCTAAATAGTGAAGTTATGAAAAATTTGTTAGGCGATGAAATATTATGAACAATTTAATATGATGTTAAATAATGCAAGAAAGAAAGCAAATTACTATATCAGTAGAGATACTGAAGAAATGAGTAAGATGGATTTGTATGATTTTTATAATATAGGTGATATTTACAAAGATGAGTTTAGGAATGAATAATAATTCAAAAGAAAAGAATGATAAGAAATCAAAATTTGTTCAGTGTAAAATATTGTAAAATAAGGAATAGTATGCTATAATATTTATGTAAAGGAATAAAGCCTAAGTATGACTTTTTCACAAAAACAAATAAAAGGAGGAATGCATTATGAAAGAAAAAGTTTTGTACGTTAAATTACCTGAAGGTGCACAATATCGGAAGGTAATAGTAGCAGAGGATGGCATGATTGGTATTGCATATTCAGAAGAGTGCACATGTCAGCAAAAAGAAAAAGCAAAGGTAGAAATACCGAAGCCAAAAGCTCTCGTAGGAGGAGACGAGGTATATCAAAATGATGATGTACCATACTGGTACTGCAAAATCAAAAATGGTAGGGATACCTTTATGCATGTCTATATGGAAGATTTAACAGAAGAGGATTTGTTATATGATTCCAAGACAGGAAAGAAAAGGAAATTTTCTACCAAAAGACAGAAGAAGTATAAAAAAGATGCTTTAGAAGCATTGGCAAACAAACCGAAAGAAGGATTTCGGTGGATAGCAGTGTACGAACCTTCACCTACGCCAAATGGTAGTGTCCAGTTTGTAGAGGACGAAATACCATTAGTAGGACTCAGCTGTCCAGAGTGGGATAAAATGCTGAAAGAATATTCACCAGAAAACGAAAGTGCTAAGATTTCAAAAACCACCTATTTCTTACTGTCATTACGGTGGTTAAAGGATGGTTTTGCTACTTTAGAACAACTAGCGGATCATTCGGAGGAGATAGGACATTATAGGGATTCGGAAAATCCAAAACATGATTTTGAAAAGACAGGAGAAAGAAAATTTGGTGGTGTATATGGTTTTGTAGGAAATACTTGCATAATAGTAGAAGACCCAAACTCCGAGTCAGGTTCTTCGCTTCTTGGCGGGGGTTACAACAACTATGGTGACACTTATCCGTTTGCTGACGTCGGTCGTATTGGTCATCCTAACGGCGACAACAATGGTATAGTTGGTTGGCTCGAGCTTAAAAAGTAGTACTGTCCACTGTTACAAACTACAAAAGAGAGAACTTTTAAAAATTAAGTTCTCTCTTTAAAATGATTGGAGATGAAAAAATGGTAAAAAACAATAATGAATTAATTATGATACCTAAAATAGAAAAATATATAGAATATATGCTTACAGTATTATTAAAATTACCACGTACAGAAAAATTTAGTATTGGAACAGAGATAAAAACAAGCATGTACGAAATGTTAAAAAATGTATTGTTAGCAAGTAAAATAGATAAAAATAAAAGATTGCAAATTTATAATATAGTAGATAGTCATATATATTATCAACGAATTTGTATAAGAATTCTATATAATCATAAATGGATTGATGAGAAAAAGTATAAATATAGTAATGAACTATTAAGTGAGATAGGAAAAATACTAGGAGGACTTATAAAATCATTAGGAGTGAAAAAATATGCCTAAAACAATAAGAAATAAATATGATGAAGTAGTGACTTTTAACAAATTATTGGAAGCACATAAAAAAGCTAGAAGAGGAAAAAGAGAAAAGAAAAAAGTCATTCAGTTTGAATTAATGTTAGAGGATGAACTATTAAATTTAGAAAAAGAACTGAGAAGTGGAACGTATAAACATGGGAAATATCATACTTTTCAAATATATGAACCAAAAGAAAGAACAATTATGGCTTACAAGAGAAATTCTACTATCAACAGAAGGAATGTTGGGTTTACCACTTGGAAACTATACATCTCAGATGTTTGCCAATATCTATTTAAATGAATTAGATCAATTTATAAAACATAAACTAAAATGTAAATATTATTTTAGATATATGGATGATATGATTATTTTGACACAAAATAAGGAAATGTCACAATATTGTTTAAAAAATATTACAAATTTTTCGGAGAGCAATTTGAGATTGACATTAAATTCTAAAACGAAAATATTTAAACATATACAAGGTGTAAATTTTTGTGGATATAAGATAAATGAAAGAAGAATGAAAATAAGAAATACAAGTAAAACTAGAATGAAAAGAAAATTAAAAAAATATACAGAGTTATTAAAGGAAAACAAAATCACATTACCTGAAATACAAAGAAGTATAGCAGGTTGGCTAGGCTATGTCAAACATGCAGATTCTTATAATTTAAGAAAAAGTATGTTTTATATAGAGGGATAAACTTAAAGGAGTTTAAGTTATTCGCTTCTTGGCGGTAATTACAACAACAATGGTAACAAATATCCGTTTGCTGACGTAAATCATATTAATAATCCTAACAACAAGAACAATAATAGCGTTGGTTGGCTCGAGCTCTAATATATAATCAGATTATATATTTTAAGGAATATATACAGTATGATATTAGAATATTAAAGGAAGTTTATTCCTACTTAAAATTAACATTTTAAGTAAATATGGATTTATGAAAATATATGTATTAGTAAATTGAAAGATTGAATATACATATATTTTTCATATACATTTCTACTAAACAAAATTTTAAACAGGCTCTTGACAATTATATAAACTGACTATATAATAACCACATAAAGTAGAACAATTTAAAATTGTCCTCAGACTTCTTATATAAAAGATTGTTGGCAAAAAGTTGCAAAGTATAATATCATATTGATATTGTATAGTACTGTTATGCAATAGAAGTGTTAGCAAAAAATCTACCTATACAGTATTATATTAATAGAGTATAAGGTCTTTATGTAAGAAAAGTGTGATACAAAATTTAACCAAAATAAAATTGGAGTTTAGCAAAGTAGCTAGGCTCTTTTTTGATTGGTTGTAACAGGTATGAAGTGATTTATACCTGTTTTTTGAAGTAATAAATTATATGTTGGGACATATACATTAAAAAAGAAAGAGGTGGACATGAATGTAATAAGATCTTTTTTACACGAAGGAAAAAAATTGCAAGAGTTAATGGAAATATTACTTCCCATTTACATAGAAGAAAAGACTTGCAATATAAAGGAAGAAGAGTTAGAATGCACAACATCAAAAATTCTAAAATAACTTGTTATCTAAGTTATGAAAGGAAGGGATGAGAAATAATGAATTTAGATACAAGTATATTAGACACTAAAACATACAAAGTACGGACTTTATTTAAGACTTTCAAGAGATGATGAGGGAAGTCGGAACATCTGAAAGTATTATCAATCAAAAAGAATTTCTAACGAAATATGTTGCAAAAGAGCCAAATTGGCTTTTAATAGATATTTATATCGATGATGGATTTACAGGGACAAACTTTAATAGACCATCCTTTATAAGATTAAAAGAAGACATTGAACAAGGAAAAATAGATATGGTAATAACCAAAGACTTATCCCGTTTAGGAAGAGATTATATCGATACAGGTTACTACCTAGAAAAATATTTCCCAGCTAAAAATGTTAGATATATTGCAGTAAATGATGGAATAGACACATTCTCAAAAAATAGTAATAATGACATTGGACCTTTTATGTCTGTTGTAAATGATATGTATGCAAAAGATATTTCTAAAAAGGTAAGAACTGTAAAAAGAACAAAAGCAGAGAAAGGCGAGTTTATAGGAGCCTTTGCACCATATGGCTATAAAAAGCATCCAAATGATATTACAAGATTAGTCATAGATGAAGAAGCATCAGAAATTGTTAAATACATATTTAACGAATATGTAAATGGAAATGGACTAGCCTATATAGCTCATAGACTAAATGAAAGAAAAATTCCCTGTCCTTCTATTTATAAACAGAAAAGTTGTAATTATCATTGTAAAACAATATCTGGATTATGGGGGCATAATACGATAAAAAAGATTTTGATGAATAAAGTATATACGGGGGATTTGATTCAACATAAAGGAGAAATGGTAAGCTATAAAGTAAAAAAATATAGATTACTTCCTAAATCAGAATATCTAATGAAAGAAAATGCACATGAACCGATTATAGATAAACAGACTTTTGAGTTAGTACAAGATATATTAAAAAGGAAAGCACATAACATACATAAAAAAGAAAATACAGAACACTTATTAGCAGGACTATTATATTGTCCAAGATGCCATAACAAATATACCTATCAAGTACAAAGTGGACTAAAAAATGATATGGTAGCAATTTGTAGTATGTATAATCGATATGGAAAAGATTATTGTACAAGAATGGCAGTAAGAGAAAGTCTGTTAAATGAATTTGTAGTACAAGATTTAAGAAAGATTTTGCAAGAAAAAGTAGATAAGGAAAAACTAATCAATTCAATTGATCAAACTAAAATTAACAATGATAAGAAGAAATTACAAAAGAAAATAGTTGATTATAATAGAAGGATAGAAGAAATAACAAAAATCATAAAAACAGCATATGAAGACAGAGTAAATGGATTGATAGATAAAGAAGAATTTGTTTCTTTTACAGAAAGTTACAAGAAAGAAAAACAAGAATTGATTGAGAAAATAGAAAAGCTAAATACCAAACTAAATGACTATGAAAACAATAAAGAAAATGAACTCATGAAATATATTAGAGAAATTGTTAGCTTTAAAGAAATTAATAGAAATATCATTTTAAATTTGGTAGATAGTATTGAAATTATAGACAAGGACAACATAAAAATAAATTATAAGTTCGTTGTATAGCAAAAAAACCTGTATTGCTTTGATATATTAAAAGCAAATACGCAAAGAAAAATTGAGCAAAAAAACTTTTGAAATTAAAAGTTTTTGCTAAAAATAGCAAAAACTTGACAAAAAATAAAAAAAGATTTATTATATATTTAGGTGATAAAAATGAAAGAAAAAATGATATATCGTGAAGAATACATAAATAAACTTAATTCGTATAAAGATAAACAAATAATAAAGGTAATAACAGGGATAAGACGTTCAGGAAAGTCAACTATTTTAAATGAATTTAAGAAAGAATTAATTGATAAAGGGGTATTAGAAAAAAATATCATATCAATAAATTTTGAAGATAATAGTAATAGAGAATTATTAGATTTTCAAAAACTACATGACTATATTATAGAAAAGACAGACAAAAGATATATGAATTATGTGTTTTTAGATGAAATACAAAATGTAAATGAATTTCAGAAATGTATAGATAGTCTATTATTAAGAGATTATCTAGATATATATATAACTGGATCAAATTCATATATGTTATCTGGAGAACTTGCAACATATTTAACTGGAAGATATATTCAAATACATATATTGCCATTATCTTTTAAAGAATATATAAGTTATTATGGACAAGAAAATGAATTAAAAAAATATAATGAATACAGTATGTATGGAGGCTTTCCATATCTTATCAACTTAGAAAATTCTAATGAGAAGATAGAATATTTAGATAGTATTTATAATACAGTCATAGTAAAAGATGTAATAAATAGAAAAAAAATAAATGATATTATGATGCTTGAAAGTATTTGCAGATTTCTATTTGATAGTATTGGCTCTAGTATTTCAACTAAAAAAATAAGTGATTCTTTAGCGTCTAATGGTAGAAAGAATTCAGTTCATACAGTTGAAGAATATGTAAATAGTTTATTAGAAAGTTATGTATTATATAAAGTAAATAGATTTGATATAAAAGGAAAGCAATTATTAAAAACACAAGAAAAATACTATTTATCAGATTTAGGATTAAGAACATATCTTCTTGGAAGAAATAATAATAGAGATTTAGGACATATATTAGAAAATATAATATTTTTGGAATTAAAAAGAAAAGGATATAGATTATATATTGGAAAAAATGATGATACAGAAGTAGATTTTGTAGTAGAAACGGAAGATGAATATATTTATATACAAGTAGCATTATCTGTCAGAGAAGAATCAACATTACAAAGAGAATTAAAATCATTAGAATCAATATCGAATCATTATAAAAAATATATAATTACTTTAGATTATGATACAAATAATTATAATGGAATAAAACAAATAAGTGCAATAGATTTTCTATTAGGCAGAGTTGAATTATAAAAGTAGGAATAAAAAACTATCTAACTTAAATTGAAATAAAAATAATAAAGATAGTTTTTTATAAAACCGAAATCTATCACAAAAGGAACTGCTACTGGAATGCAGATGATATAGACAAAATATTAGAAGTATTAGAAAAAAACAATACAAAAATAACATTTTTTATGGTAGGAGACTGGATAGATAAATATCCAGACTATGTAAAAAAAATAGCAAACAAAGGACACGAAATACGGAAGTCACAGTAACACACATCCACATGTGAACAAATTAAGTTATGAAGAAAACATAAAAGAAATTGAAATAAGTAATGACAAAATTGAAAAAAACATAGGAAAAAGAACAAACATATATAGAGCACCATATGGAGAATATAACAACACAGTGATAAAAGCAGCAAATGACAAAAAATACTATACAATCCAATGGTCTTTGGATACATTAGATTATAAGCGGACTAACAGGAGAAGAAATGTGGAATAGACTAGACACAAAATTATCATCAGGAGACATAATTTTAACACATAATGGAACAAAACACACAGCAGATTCCTTAGATATGTTACTAAAAAATATAAAGAAAAAAGGATATGAAGTAGTACCAATATCTAATTTAATATATCAAAACAATTATAAAATTGATAATACAGGTATGCAAATACAGGTATAAAAATTATAAAAGTGTATATAATTTATATAAAAATAGAGAGAAATTAATGGAAAAAAATACATTTTTTGAACAAAATTAACTTTTTATGTAGACAAAACCAAAAAAATGATGTATAATAAGAAATGTAGAAA
Organism: uncultured Clostridia bacterium; assembly: GCA_948528155.1. Classification (GTDB taxonomy): domain Bacteria; phylum Bacillota; class Clostridia; order TANB77; family CAG-508; genus CAG-269. The sequence continues at coordinate 10,714 of CAOSZT010000066.1, forward strand.
AAAAGAGATGCAAAAAGAAAAATATACATTAAAGATAAAAATAAGGGAGGAAAAAAATTGGATACAAATTATTTAGAAAACAACTACTTAACACTAGTTGGAAAAGTTACAGGAGAAAAAAGAATAAGTCACGAAATATATGGAGAAAAATTTTATGTATTTAACATAGAAATCGAAAGATTAAGTGGAAATGCAGACATAATACCAATAACTGTTTCAGAAAGAATAATAAAAGATGAAATGTTAGAACAAGGAAAAAAATTATTAGTAAAAGGACAATTTAGATCATACAATAGTTATGATAATGAAAAAAACAGATTGATATTAACAGTATTTGCAAAAGACATAATTGAAGTTGAAGAAAATAATGAAGAAGAAAATGAATTTGTAAAAAAAGATATTATAACAAATGAGGTTGTCTTAGTTGGATACATTTGTAAAAAACCAATATATAGACAAACACCTTTTGGAAGAGAAATAGCAGATATATTATTAGCAGTAAATAGAGCATACAATAAATCAGACTATATTCCTACAATAGCTTGGGGGAGAAATGCAAGATTTTGCCAAAACTTAGAAGTAGGAACTAAAGTAAAATTAGTAGGTAGAGTTCAATCAAGAACATATGAAAAGAAATATGAAGATGGAAAAATAGAAAATAGAATTGCTTATGAGGTTTCTGTAGGAAGCTTAGAGATTGTAGAAGAAAATGATACAACAGCTGAAAATAAAACAGAAAATGAAAATCAAGAAGCAGTTTAAAAATGTCAAGCAGGAAAACGTGAAAAAGTAACGTTGTTAAAAAGGACAGAAGGGACAGAGGGGACGGGACAGAGGGGACGTTGCTAAAAATCCCTAAATGAAGGGAAAAAGGGACACTCCTTTGTTAAAAAATTGTATTATTTATTAATTAAAATAA
>CAOSZT010000067.1 GCA_948528155.1 uncultured Clostridia bacterium
GTAAACTTAATAGCTTTAACTAAAATAGAACCATCTTCTGAAATTAAAGAAGCAACATGATTAACCTTTGCAATATCAATACCTAAATAAAACATAATATAAACACCCTTTCTAATTTATGTTAGAGGCAACCCTCAATGTCTTTACAAGAATATAACCTAGCAATAAATAAAAGTCATTATTATAAAAATAATACTTATCCAACTTATTAATATCCGAATGTAAAGTAGAGGCTTTAGTCTTTCTAAAGAGCCTAACGCTCAGGATGGTGGCTAAAACCACTCTAACAATTACAATAATTATACCATGAATTGGTCTAATATTATGTTATGAGTTTTTGAATAACTCATAGAAAAAATAAAATAATGTCAAGTTATTTTTAACTTAACATTATTATACTAGGATGGTGCTTGATATGAAAATAATTAAGCAAGAACTAGAATTTGAGGAATGTCTGAAACAACGACTTGAATTTATATGTGAGTTTTCTAAAGTTACTCCTACTTTTGTAAATGGTAGTATTAGAAAATTAGAGAAAACTAATCTTACATATATTGAGCCACATAGAGTGATAATTAAAAACATTACTTTTTTAGTTTTTAATTATTCGAATGATGTGTATATTTCAAATTAAACTAAAAAGATTAAGTTATCAGAGTTAGAAGAATATTTGAAAAACATATAATTGTAAATATTTGACATTTCTTAAAATCGTAGTATAATATAATCTAATAGAAAAATTTATATTCACTTGGCAAGAGTTATATATATGAGTACTTTGAAAAGATTATATTGCATTATTATATTTTAGTTTATGATAAATGGATTTAAGAGATGTCAGTAGTACTCGTGTACTTTGATGTCTCTTTTTGTTTATTTTATAGGAGGTTTTAAAATTGAACGAAGAAAAGAAAAATGTGGGTTATATTTAAGAGTTTCAACAGAAGACCAAGCAAGAGAACGGCTTTAGTCTTCCAGAGCAAAAAGAAAGATTAGAAAGTTTTTGTAAATTCAAGGGTTATGAGATAATAGACTATTACGAAGATGCTGGAATAAGTGCGAAAACTGGTAATCATAGACTAGAATTTGAGAGATTAAAAAATGATATAAAAGCTAAAAAGATAAATACTATTGTTGCTCTAAAACTAGACAGAATAACCAGAAGTATATTTGACTGGGAAAAACTAATAACTTTTTTAGACGAAAATAATGCTTATATTGATTATGCTAATGATGAAATAAATACTACAACTGCAAATGGCAAAATGATTTCAAGACTTTTAATGAGTGTTAGCCAAAATGAAATTGAGAAAACTAGCGAAAGAACAAAAATAGGTTTAGCAGGTGCAATAAAACAAGGACATATTCCTCATATTGCTCCATTAGGTTATAAAAGAGAAGATAAAAAAATTAGTAGTTGATTATTCTACTAAAGATATTATAATTAGAATATTTGATTTATATTATAATGGCTATTCTTATCAAAAAATTAGCAACCTGTTCAATGAAGAAAAGGTATTAGGGAAAGATAATTGGAGAGATTCAACAATTATGGGGATTTTAGAAAATGAAATATATAAAGGCGATTTTGTTCATGGTAAAAGAACAAAACACCCAACTTATTATGAAGATGTTGTAGAGCCTATTATTTCAAAAGAAATGTGGTCAGACTGCCAAGTACAGAAAAAGAAATAAAAGAACAAAACAACAAACTTGAAAGAATTAAAAAGGATTATATTAACGGTGCTTTTGAAGTACAAGAATATAAAGAAGAAAAAAATAGTGATATATATTGAAAAAATTATTATTTAATGTTATAAAATATAGAAGTAATGATTAAAAAAGGAGAAAAAATATATATGGATTATACAGAGGATGAAGTTTTAGAAATTCTAAAAGATGATAGTAGAATAGATGAATTTCTTTCAAGTTTAACTGGTGATGACTTAAAAAAATATTTAATAATAAACAAAATAGTTTTATACTTTCATCAACAGAAGTTCAAAAAGAAAATTTAGAAATAGTTGAATATAAAGAATCGAAAAGGTATCAAAAAATATTTGAAAAAATTTTAAAAACATTTAGAAAGAATTGATTGTTTAATAAAATTACATTTGACAAAATAAAAAAATGTTTGTATAATAAAGATAGAAAATGAGAGCCACAGAAATGTGTGCTACCATATATATTTATGATAAAACACCACAAAGCTTGGCAGAGCATATGTGGTGCTTTTATTATTTGCTCAAAATTACTACTATTGCAATAATCAAGGCAAATGCTATAATAGTCATTCCTACTAAACCGTAGAAAAGTAAGTATATTATTAATAACATAGCTTGTTCTACCATATAGCACCACCTCCATTCTCACAGTCAAAACTGTGTATGTAAAGTGGTAGCACTCACACTGCTTATTCTCATTTTATATGTTTATAAATATACAACATTATCAGTCAAAATACAAGCGAACAAAACAAATTTTGGAAAAATGTTATTTTTAATTTTATTTAAGTTTCGGTTTTTTTGAAGAAATCCCGAAACGTTATCCACAGAATTATGAAATTTGTGTGAAAATAAAGAAAAACCAACATTGTTTTAGTATAATTAAGTTGATTAAAAAAAAATATACTAAAAAAAACAATGGAGGTTTTTTCTATGGATAGATAGATTAAGTGATAATCTATCAAATGATTTATCTTCTTCAATAGATGAAAATAATGTTTCAAGGAGAAGAAAAAGAATGTATGATAAGTGTAATAAAGGCACAAATAACAGCAGAAAAGAAATGGATAAATTTAATATTTGTATATGGAATTTCAGAAACACCAATGATGATTGCAAGTAACATACCAATAAAAAGTAAAGAAGATGTAATAAAAATAGCAAGATGTTATTTAGATAGATGGAGAATAGAAGAATATTTCAAATTCAAGAAACAAGAATATAATTTTGAAAACTTTAGAGTGAGAACACTAAATTGTGGCTATGGCATTCCAAATTGAAGAATTACTTTCCAAAAAAGGACATTTAATGTTTGCGAGTAGATGTAGGCTTTATGGACATCTTAACGGTCCGACTGTATCAATTCCTTCCTACCAAGTGGTAGAATAAAAGCGAAGAGGCTGTGGATAATAACACAGTCTCTCTATTTTCAATTTATTACCTATATAACTCATATTCACTTTCTTTACTTTTTTCAGATGACTATTTTCTTTTTCTAACTTATGAATTTTATTTTTATATTGAAAGTTTAAGTTGTATTCTCCAAAAGGCACTAATTTACTTTATAATAGTACAGTAATATATTGTCAATGAAGAAAATTTATAGTATAATATAAAATAGGTTAGTAAACACAGCGAATACATAAAAAAAGGAGGAATGCGGAATGTATGAATATGCACCGTGGGCAACAGAAGTATTGAATCGGATACTATATTAACATTGTCAACTACTAGGAGGTATCTTATGAAAACTGTTAATATTTATTTTAACTCATCTGAAAAAGATTTTAGGAGAGACTGTAAAAAGAAGAAAATTCACACAAAAATTGTAAAGCGTGGATCAGGAGTTAAACACTGTACTGGAGCATACACATATCGATGGATAGAAACCAGTGAACCAAATTATGATATGTACATTTCATATCTTGAACACTGGGCTTCTGTTGAGGTATTCTTTTACACTGAAGATGACCGAACAAAATTCATCGAAGAGTTATCCAAAAAAGTGAAATTCAAGGTAATGGGTACTTCTAATCCAGATTTGTATTACAAAATGGAAAACTTGTATGAAGTATATAGTTCTTATGATTTTTATCCATTAAGGCAGTTAAGCTTCTCTGTGCTTAACTGCCAATTCTTAAAATTTTGTAAAATATGTCTGTAGGTTTCTTCAATTTGTCTTGTATTAGTATGACCTACCCAAGAAGCAATAACTTTCATCACCTAATTAAGTTTATCATACATTTTGTATTTTTTGTAATATGATTAAATTTCCCTGTAAAAATGTTATAAAATGTAGTAAAAATTTAATTTTAATGCTATAATAAGAATAGATTGAAAGGAAGAAAATGTATGAATAGTGTAGATTTAATGGTAGAATTAATGATGTTGACACAAAATATAGATTTAAGAATAGAGCCACACCCAATAAAAGTAAAAGATTTTGAAGAAGAAAATCCGTTTGTGCAAGAAATAATTGATACAGGAATAAAAGTAGCATAATTTATTAATTGGGATTCATAAATAAAAGATTCCTTTTTGGTTTAGAAAAGAGTATTAGGAGGGAAAAATGTTAGGAGTAGTAATATTAGCAGCATTAATGGCAACAATTGGAACATATATAGATAAACATTTAGTAAACAAAGGAATAAGTAGAAATGATTATTTTTATTACATGTGTTTATCAATGATTCCATTTTCAATAATAATGATAGTTATAGAAATATTAACAAATAATTTTAAATTTGAATTTAGCATAATTCCTATTATATTATTGCTATTGGCGATGTTTGTTAGATACAAAAAACAACATGCAATAGTTGGTTGTTTAACACACTTAAACCCATACGAATCTGTTACATATATGTCTTTAGGAATTATATTAGCTTTTATTATTGATAGTATATTAGGAATAAAACAGTTTAATATAATTACATTGGCATCAATAATATTAACATTAATCGGTGTTTTTACATTAGCAGATGTAAAACTAAAAATAAAATCATTACAAAAGGATTTAATAATTAGAATAGTTTGTGAAATAACAATGGGATATATAACACATTATATTTTAAAATATTGGTCAAATGCAAGTTTTATTTTTATTTTAAATTTGTTATTAACAATAATATTCTCAAAAGGTTATACATTTCAATATCATAAAGAAAATAAGAATATTTTAAAATGGGTATTTATTCAACAAACATTCGGATTTTGTTCGACTTATTTAGGAAACTATTTATCTTCAAATTCGGTAGTGTTGAGTTCATATAGGAAGCCCGTATCAATTGTATTAACAATATTAGTAGCTTTTGTAATAAAAAGTAATGAAAAAAAACCAAAACTATTAGATGTCTTTGCAGTATTTTTGGTGGCTGTTGGTATAGGATTACTAAATATAACATTATAAAGAAAAATATATAATAAAAGGTGTAATATGGAAGAAACAATAAATACAAAAAAACAATTAAAAATATCATTGCCTATAGCATTTGAAAACTTAATAAATGTACTAATGACGCTAGTTGATACAATTGCAATATCAACAATACGGAACAAAAGAACTAGGTGTAATAGGTGCAATGGCAGTTGTGATTAATATAATGCAAATGAGTATTCAAACAATTAATGTAACAAATAGTTCGTTAATTGCTAAAGCAATTGGAGAAAAAGATGAAAATAAGATTAAATTAATATCTGGAAATTCTATTATGCTTACAATGATAATATCAATAATTACTATACTAATAGTACTATTTGATAAAACCAATTTTACCTACTTTATTTAATGTTGATAAAATTTGTAATACATATTTAATAATAAGGCTAGTAGGATTTTTTCAAAGTTCTATAGTTACTGTATTATCTGGACAGCAAAGAACATTAGGAAAGCAAGGAAATATCTTAAAATTAAGAATAATAGCTGTTATTATAAATTTAATTTTGGATATTGTTGTTGTAAATTATGGATATGGCATAAAAGGAGTAGCTTGGGTAACAGTTTTATTGGATACATTAATGGCAATATATTTGTTTATAAAATCAAAGAAATCTGTAATTTATAAATTCAATAAAAATATAATGAGAAAAATATTTGAACTATTTAAGTGGAACTTTGTAGAAAGAATTGTATCAAGAATTGATAACTTTATATTTAATATATTAGTTTCTAGGATGGGAGAAAATGAATATGCAGTACATGTTATTTTAATACAGATAAGAGATATAGTTGAATCCTTTATACAAGGATTTGGAGATGGAATTACTATAAGTGTTGGAATTGCTTCTGGTAAAAACGATGAAAACTATATGATTAAAGTGAGAACGGTTGCTAAAACAATTATTAATATATCATCTATAATAGTTCCAATAATAACTTGTATAATTGCATTTATAATAATGAAAATATCTTTAAATGAAGTTAATTTACAAATAATATTTTATCAAATTTTACCAATATTACTATTAGGAATTTATATTGTAATGAGTGCAACATACTATTACGCAATAATTAGGGGGGTGAGAGATTTTAAATTTTTGGCAAAAAGAAATTTTGTGAGTTCTTTAATAAAAATAATAGTAGCGACAATTTTGGCATATTCACCATTAGGAATAATAGGTGTATGGATATCTTATTTGATATATTGCATATTACAAAAATACATGTCAAAAAATAGAGTTGAACAGATGCAATAATGCTAGTAAAGAAGAAATGGCTATAATTCCATTTCTTCTTCTTTTTCCTTCTCACATTTTAATTTCTACATTAATTATCTTTTCCAGCATATGAAATGTGTTTTCTAATACATCTGTTCTGTTAAATGAAGTATCTACATACCAAATATTTAATTTTTTGCATTGTTTTTCATATTCTTTGCTTTTGGTTATCCAATGTTTTGAATGTTCTAATATATATTCATCGTTTATATTGTAAGTCCAATCGATTTCAGTCTCGTATTTTCTAATTTCTTTAAAATGCTGTTCTATAGTTTGGTTTGGTGTCCCTAGAAAAAGTAAAACAGTATCTTCTTTATTAAATAATTTAGATGCTTTTTGAGGTGTAATATCACATGTTTCAACAATATAATCAAATATTCCCTTGTTTCTTTTTATACTTTTATAAAATAAGCAAGATAAGAAATTAGGAAAATCTTCTACCATTCCAATTCCTCCCTTACTGTTTATATTATTATTAGGTAAAGTTTCCTGAAAAGCCCCTCTAATTTCATCTCCAGCAATAATATGATAATTAGGATATCTTTTTGATATCATTTTTGAAAGCGTAGATTTTCCAGACCTTGAACTTCCAAATATTGCAATATTTTTCATGAGAAGCCTCCTTTTTAATCAAAACTTAAAAATAAGTTAATAAAATTATACAATAAACATTAAAAAAATCAATACTTATATTGAAATTAAGTAATAAATTATGTATAATGCTTTTAGAAAGAGAACAAGAGAGTTCATAACTTTAAGAATATTGCTCCAAATTATATGAATAGTATAGATTACACATATCATATTATTTGGTTATTATGCAATTTGAATAAAGACAAGAAATACTACATAAAAAGAAGGAATAAATATGAAAATAGAATATATAGATTAAGTTTTTATATTTTTTATTAAAACATATACAATAAAACAAAGAATAGAAAATCAGTAAAAAGGGAGTTAATTAGTTATGACTGAAAAGAAATTAGAAAACACTTCAATTCACTATTGGATTAATGATACAAAAGTTGGAAGTGCAATAATATTTGTACACCCTGCATTTGCAAATCATACTTGTTTTGATACACAGTTAGATTACTTTAAAGAATATAGAGTTATTACAATAGATTTAATAGGACACGGAAAATCAATAGGAAAAGGAACAATAAAAGATACAGCTCTATATATAAATCAAATTATAGAAACAGAAAAAATTGATAAAATCAATTTAGTAGGAGTATCCATTGGAGCAGTATTAGTTCAAGACTTTGCAAATAAATATCCAAGCAAAGTATCTTCTCTAACTTGTATAGGAGGATATGATAATAATAATTTCGATAAAGATTTACAAAAAGGTAATACAAAACAACAAATGAAAATGATATTAAAAGCAATGTTTTCTATAAAAGCATTTGCTGAAGACAATAAAAAAATATCAGCATATACAAATGAAGCACAAGAGAAATTTTATCAAATGAATTTAGGATTTAAAAAGAGTTCATTTAGATACCTTGCAACACTTTGTAAATTAGTTAATAAATATAAAACACCAAAAAGAGAATATCCACTTTTAATTGGAGTTGGAGAATACGATAATGACATGGCAAAAAAAGCATCAATTATTTGGCACAAATCAGAGCCAGATAGTAAATTTATAGAATTTTCTGGAGCAGGACATATAGTTAATATGGATACACCAGAACAATTTAATAAAATATTAAAAAAGGTAATTAGATAACATATCAAAGAAGAAACAATCATAATAGTAACAATCAAGAAACATTTTTTTAGAAAACTATGAAAATTATAATTTTTATGCTATAATAATCTAAAAAATTAATATCTCATTTATCTTTTGAATAAAATGTGTTATAACACTATCAAAATTAAATATTAAACTAAATATATTTTACAATATAATTACTAAAAACATTAAAAATTTTATAATATAAAGGAATGAAAAAATGCAAGATATAGATACAATGACAAATGTAATCTTAAATAATGAATATAAGTTACATGAAGATAAAGAATTAAATAAAACATATAAAAATAATACTAAACAAAATAATATAACAACAAAAAAAGTAAAAAAGAAAAAAACAATAAAACAAAAAATAACTTTCATTATAAAAATATTAATAGCTCTAGTAATTTTTACAATAACATTTATATTTTTATTTTTTAAAACATCATTATTTCAAAAATATAAAGAACTATGGGTTGTAACAGCAATGTCCACAATGAATCACCAATATTTAGCAACCTGGTTTTTATCAGATGAAGAAATACAAGAAATATTAAAAAAGTTAGAAGTTCAAAATAATGAAAATTCAAATTCAAATGAAATAAAAATAGCTAAAAATAATAAAAACGAAATAACTGTAGACAAAATAACAGGTAAAAATTATGTAGGATATGTAATGACAATTCCAAATGCATCAAAAATAAAATTAGTTGATGGTAGAAAATCAAATAGAGGCTCAAAGTTAAGTGAAATAGCACAAAATAATAATGCAATAGCAGGTATAAATGCGGGAGGATTTTCTGATGCTGGTGGAGTTGGAGCAGGAAACATATTATGTGATGCAACAATAATAAATAAAAAATTATTATATGGAAATAAAACTTCAAAATATAGTTTAATAGGATTAAGTTCAGACAAAAAATTAGTTTTGGGTAAATATACATATGATCAAGCATTAAAAGCAGGTATAGAATCTGCAGTTGAATTTGGACCATTTATAATTGTAAATGGAAAAAATCAAATCACAAATTCTAGTTCAGGAGGGATTCACCCAAGAATGGCAATTGGGCAGAAAAAAGATGGAACATTTTTATTTGTAGTAATTGATGGAAGACAACCTGGATATAGTATTGGCACAAATTTATTAGAACTTCAAAACATTTTTAATAAATATGGAGCATATAATGCAGCTAATTTAGATGGTGGATCTTCTGCAACTATGTATTATGATGGAAAAATTATAAACAAAACATCTACACCTATTGGAGAAAGATATTTGCCAAATGCCTTTATAGTTGAAAAGTAGCCAAACATTTGACTACTTTTTAAATTTTATATTAATTTATATAAATCAATAGTAATATTATCTACAGTATTTGTAGCTTTAATTTTAATATCAAAACCAGTATTATTTACAAATTTTAGATCATAACTACCATATGCAACAGCAGCATCTTTACCAGTTTGAATATAAGGAACTTTATTACTATGTTCATGTCTTTCAGTAACATTTAAATTAGATGTATTTAAAACAGCATTATATAAAGTAGTACTTACTTGACAATTTCCACCACCTAATCCCTTTTGTTTATTCCCATTTTTATCAAAAATATCAGCTTTTTGGTATCCTCTTTGAGTTGTAGCTTGACCTACAGTATTACAAAATGAAAATGTACTACCATTTGGAACAAGAGTATCATTTAAAGTTGAACAGGTTATAGTAACATTATTTTGTCTACTACTTTCTTTATTATATATTTTGGTTGAAAAAGAAGATAATAATTCTTCTTTTCTAGGAACATTATTAGTTGTATCACCTTGAGATATTTCTAATTTTGCCTTCTCAGTTTCGGTATTGTGGTTTTCATTAGTAGAGGTTTTACTTGAAGTATAGTCTTCCTGTTTAAACTTATTTTCATCATTTTTATGATTTGTAAAAAAATATATAGCTATTCCTATTGCAATAAGAATTAGTATAATTAAAATAATCCATAATTTATTTTTTTTCAAATTAATCACCATTTTTAGTGTAACCAAAAAAAGTCATAAAATACATAAAGTTGAATATAATATTTGTAAAAAGCATGTCCAAAAAACACAATTGATAAGCTTTTACAAAAAGGAGAAGATAAAAGTGAAAGATACAAATGAAATCCTAAGATACTTTCCAAACAATATATATCAAATTTTTTTAAATTTATTTAGTGAAAATAATAAAATAATAAATGAAATGCAAGAAATAAGAATGAGAGTAAATAGACCAATAGTGATTAAATTAAGAGATAAAGATTTAATAGTACAATATAATATAAATCAAACAGAGATACTACAAATTTTAGAAAGATTATGTGAAAATTCTATTTATGCATATAAAAATCAAATTTGTGAAGGATTTATAACAGTAAGAGGAGGACATCGTGTTGGATTAACTGGTTCATGTGTTATTGAAAATAAAAAAATTATAAATGTAAAATATATATCAAGTTTAAATTTTAGAATAGCAAGAGAAGTACTCAATTGTAGTACTAGAGTTTTAAGAGAAATAATAGATATTGAAAATAATACTATATATAATACAATAATTGCAGCACCACCAGGAAGAGGAAAAACTACAGTTTTGAGAGATATTATTAGAAGATTAAGTGATGGTATTGAAGAAATTAATTTTAAAGGTAAAATTTGTGGAGTTGTAGATGAGAGAGGCGAAATTGCTTCTATGTATAAAGGAATTCCTCAAAATGATATAGGTATTAGAACTGATGTTATAGAAAATGTTGATAAATATCAAGGTATACATATGCTTATTAGGACTATGGCTCCAGAAATTATTGCTTGTGATGAAATTGGAAGTTCAGATGATGTTGAAGCTATCCATTATGCTTTATATTCTGGTGTTAAAGGGATTTTTACAATGCATAGTAAATGTGTTGATGATTTAAAAAATAATAAAAAAATTTATGAATTGATAGATAATAAAGAAATACAAAAAGTTGTGTTTTTATAAGGTTTTTGTACATTTTTCTGTCAATAACTTATGAAAATGTCCCAAAAATTTCAAAAGATAAACGGAAAAAATATTTTCCGTTTTGCATATAATATGGAGTCTGTTTTCGCTCGCCGCGTGGCAGGCTCCAGATTTAGTTTTTTGTATTAAAATCTACTTTCTTGCTAATAATAATATTAGGCGATAGATTTAATTAAGATGCTTTTGCATCAGAGTTTAAGCATATATACGTTGTGTATGTGCTTTTTCTAATTGTTTCTTAAAGGATGCTAATTTCCAAGGGTGCGTCATTGGAGGAATATATTTTTTCTTTTCTTTTTTAAGCTTTGGAATAACATCAAATTCTTTCGAGTATTTTTTATGAGAT
>CAOSZT010000068.1 GCA_948528155.1 uncultured Clostridia bacterium
AATTATGTGTTTATTATATATTAATAAAAAAGTTTTTCTGTTGCAAAAGCAACAAAAATCATAAAAACATTTTTCAACTTTTTTTTCTTAGCTTACCTGTAAGGATTGATGTTTTATTACAATTATATTACATTTTTTCTGTTGCAAATGCAACTATTATATTGTATAATGTAAAAAAAAATTTTTATTTTAGAGTAAAATTATGGAGGTATTTTATGAGTTTTAATTCTAATATTGAAGACTTTTTAAAGGATTTTTCTTCTAACTGTAAAAATGTACAAAAAAAATCTTTTAGAAAAAATCAAACTATTACTACATATATACAAAAAAGAAATCAAATATGTATTTTATTAAGTGGTGAAGCTGATTTAGTTAGATATGATTTTAATGGAAATAAATCTATTATAGAACATTTTACTAAAAATGATATTTTTGGAGAAGCTTTTTATATTGTTACTACAAATAACGAACTTTCTATAGAAGCAAAAAAAAATTGTGAAGTATTATTTTATATATATGATAATATACATCAAAAATGTAGAAATAATTGTAAATTTCATCAAATCTTATCAGAAAATTTTTCTAATTTGATTTTAAACAAAATTATGGACTTGAATACTAGAGTTGAAATTTTAGCAAAACGTTCCATTCGTGAAAAGCTATGTGGATATTTTAATATTTTATCTACTAGGCATTTGAATCAAACTTTTTCTCTTCCTTTTTCTTTAACCGATTTAGCTGATTATTTGAGTGTTGACAGAAGTGCTATGATGAGAGAATTAAAGTGTTTAAAAGATGAAGGATTTATTAATAAAACTGGAAATAAAATTACTCTTTTATATAAATAATACCAAAGGTTAATTTTCCTTTGGTATTTTTGTATTATTTTTTATATCATTTTCTTTATTTACACAATATTTATTGTATAAAGCTTTTACATTGCTTTTTGTTAAAGCTTTATCAATACCAACTTCACTTACTTGTGTGAAAAAATCTGTTATTAATTTTTTTATTTGTTCATTTACTAATATATTACTTCTTTCATTTAACCAATATTGTAATTCATATTCTTTTGTCCAGTTTTTACCTTCATATACTATTCCTGCTGCTAATTTATCACATAACATTTCTGCTACATATTTATAAGGAATCATTGGTGTTTTATCTGGTGCTTGTAAATCCACCCAATATTCTGTATGATGTTTATTTCTTCCTTTATGATGTAGCCAAGCACTTGAATATCCTATATCCTTTTTACATACTGTAATTGGTGAATATTTTCCATTAAAATATTTTATACTCTCAAAAAATTCTGTTGGTGAATATTTTGAAATATCATGAACTAATCCTCTCCAAGGCTCTCCTACTTTTATACATAACTTAAATACTACCCATTTATGTTTCGTAATTAATTTAAAGTGTTTTATTGCATTTTTTAAATACATATATTTCATCCCCTATATATTTAATTATATCATTTATATTTTATTTAAACAACTAAAAATTAATATTTTCTAAAGAACACTCTTTTTCTTCTCCAGTAAGCATATTTTTTATTTTTATATTTCCAGAATTCACTTCTTCTTCTCCAACAACTATAACAAAAGGAATATCAAGTTTGTCTGCATATTTCATTTTTGCTTTTAATTTTTTATCATTTAAAAATATTTCTGTATTAATACCTTTTTCCCTTAAATTATTTGCAATTTTTATTGGAACACTTAAATCTTCTACCATCGGTACAACTAAAACATCTGCAATAGATTTTTTTTCAGCTTTTATTAAATTTAGTTCATTTAATTTATAAAATAACCTTGTTAAACCTATTGAAACTCCTACTCCTGGTAATTTTTTATCTGTATAAAATTCTGCTAAATTTTCATATCTTCCACCTGAACATATACTTCCTATTTCTCTATTTTTGTTTAAAAATGTTTCATATACAGTTCCTGTATAATAGTCTAATCCTCTAGCTATAGTTAAATCAACTTTGAAATTTGTTTCAGGAATACCAAATAATCTGATATTTTTAACTACTTGTGTTAATTCTTCATATCCTAATTTAAATGTTTCATTTTCAATATTTAGAGCTTGTAATTTTTGTAATTTTTCATCTGTTATTCCATCTATTTCTATAAATTCAATTATTTTATTTATAGATATTTTTGGTATACCAATTTTTTCTAATTCTTCAATTACTGCTTCTTTTCCAATTTTTTCTATTTTATCAATTATTCTTAATATCTCTACTGAATTCTCTTTTTGCTCTAAATTTTCAAATAAACCATTTAAAATTTTTCTGTTATTAATACAAATTGTAAAATCGTCAAATCCTAGTTCCTTAAATACATTATATATAACACTTGGTAATTCTGCATCATTTAATATACTTAACTCTCCATCTCCTATAATATCTATATCACATTGATAAAATTCACGAAATCTTCCTTTTTGTGTTCTTTCCCCACGATATACCTTTCCAATTTGATATCTTCTAAATGGAAAACTTAAATTTCCATAATTTTTTACTACATATTTTGCAAGTGGTACTGTTAAATCAAATCTCATTGATATATCAGTATCACCTTTTTCAAATCTATATATTTGTTTTTCAGTTTCTCCTCCTGCTTTTGCAAGTAAGACTTCTGATAGTTCTAGTATTGGTGTGTCTAATGGTAGAAATCCAAATTTTTGATATGTTTTTTCTATTTTTTGTTTCATTTGATTAAACAATATTTGTTCATTTGGCATTAACTCCATAAAGCCAGCTAATGTTCTTGGCTCTATCTTATTCATTAAAATCATCTCCTATTTTAAAATAGGGACATAGAATCTATGTCCCCTAAATTGGCTACTTAAATTTCAGCATTTTATCTTCCTTATCAATTTTCACGCTTATCTCTATTTCATCTTTTTTTGGATTCATGCAAATTATTTCTTTGCACAAAACGGACCTTTCCTCGCCTATTATCATAGTCCCAGTATCACAATTTATAACTTGGATCATAAGTTTTGCTTTTTCAACAAGTATTCCATTTCCAATTTCTGATACTTTGAAACCATTTTCTTTTAATTTCCGTTTTTCATCACTACTTAGATTATACATATAGCCCTCCTTGCCAATTATTTATTTATATACATTATTAATATATCATAAATACATACTTTTTTCAAGTATTTTACATAATATATTTTCTATTTTGATTTCATTGATTAAACAATATTTATTCATTTGGTATAGCTCCATAAAACCAGCTAATATTCTTGGATATATTTTATTAATAAAATATGGGAGCAAAATATCACATGCTCCCTTGTTGTACAAGGCTCTTAAATTTTTATGCAGAAGAATTTATTACCTTCCCTCAAATTTAGGCATATACTTCCTTGTCTAGCCCATACTCCCTTTAATTCATCGTAATTCTCGTTTTTGCCATTTTTTCTAACTACAAGTTTTTTATTCCAGTAAAACATCTCCAGCACATTTTGTTCTTTCCTTATTTCGATGCCATTTTGAAGCATTCTTACTATAAATCCTGCATTTTCTAAAGAATCCTTCATTTTATCTGTAATTCCCTTCATAATAAGCCCTCCTTGTTTTCAGCATTCAACATTATGTATCCTTAATAATATATCATAAAAATATATATTTATCAATACTTTTCACCACATTTTTGGTCTTAACTCCAAATAAATAGGCTTTTCATCTTTAAGCATAGTAGCCTTTCCATGTCCTGGATAAATAAAAGTATCATCTGGCAAAATTAAAATCTTATTCATAATAGAATTTATAATATCTTCTCTACAAGAAGTAGGCAAATCAGTTCTTCCCCATGTTCCAGCAAAAATTGTATCACCTGAAAATAAACACTTTTCACTATCACAATAAAGACAAGTACTTCCAGCTGTATGTCCTGGAGTATGAATTACCTTAAACTGTAATTTACCTAAATGAATTAAATCCTCATCATCAATTCTAGAATCTGCTTCAAGTTCGATTTCAGGTAGTCCTATATATTGTGTCAAATTAATATTCACATCATTTAAACCAATACTATCAACTCTATGAATTAAAATCTTTCCTCCACAATGATTTTTAAGTTCTGTAACCCCACCTATATGATCTCCATGGCAATGTGTTAAATATATATATTTTAAATTTCCTTTAAATACATTTTTTATTAAATCTTCAATTTTATCAACATCACCTGCTGGATCTATACACATTATCTCTTTACTTTCTTCATCAAAAATTATATAACAATTAGTTTTATCACCTATCCAAGTTTGTATCTTTAGTTCCTTTAAAATCATTTTCATTGCTCCTTCGAGACAAGTGGGACAGTCCAAATTTGTCTCATTATTTTATCGATTTATGTCGAATTATACTTTTTTATTCGACAATATTCTACATTTCTATGAGACAAATTTGGACTGTCCCACTTGTCTCATCTCCTAACTTCATAAACACTATCAACTTTCTTTATTACTCTTATAACTTTGTTTAGTTCTTCAATATTTTCAATTTCAATATTTAAGTCTATTATTGCAATTCTGTCTTTAGTTGTTTTTGTATTAACTCCCATAAGTTTTGCTTTTGTGTCTTTTATAACATTTAATATTTCAACTAATAAACCATGTCTATCATTTGCTAAAATTTCTATGTTTACATTATATGTTTCTTTTGCTTCTTCATACCATTTTACATCTATAATTCTATTTTCTTCTGTGATTAAGTCATTAACATTTACACAATCTTTTCTATGGATAGATACTCCTCTTCCTTTTGTGATATATCCTATTATTTCATCTCCTGGTAGTGGATTACAGCATTTTGATAATTTTACTAAACAATTTTCTATTCCTTTTACTACTATTCCAGAATTTGATGGTTTTTGTTTTTTTCCTTTTTGTTTGTTTAATTGTTCTATTTTTTCCTCTATATTTTCTTCTTCATGTTCTTTTCTATATTCTTGTAGTATTCTTGCTATTATTTTTCCTGCTGAATTTGCTCCAAATCCTACTGCTGCATACATTTCTTCTGTATTTTTATATTTATATCTTTCTAACATTGGCTCAATATATTCATTTTTAAATAATTCTGTATATGCTACACCTATTCTTTTTATTTCTTTTTCTATTAAATCTTTTCCTTTTTCTATGTTTTCAGATTTTTGCTCTTTTTTAAACCAACTATTAATTTTATTTTTTGCACTTGTACTTTTTATAAATTTTAACCAATCTCTACTTGGTCCTTTAGAATTCTCTGCTGTTATTATTTCTACAATGTCTCCACTTTTTAATTTTGATATTATTGGCATCATTTTACTATTAATTTTACATCCTGTCATATGATGACCTATTTCTGCATGTATTGAATATGCAAAGTCTATTGGTGTTGCCCCCCTTGGTAATACTTTTATTGCTCCTTTTGGTGTAAACACATAAACTTCATCTTCAAATAATTCTGTTTTTAGTGTATCTAAAAATTCTTGTGGGTCTTGCATTTCTTTTTGCCATTCTAAGGATTCTCTTAGCCAAGCTAGTTTATCTTCTTCTAATTTTACAACCTGTTTTCCTCTTCCCATAAAGTTTGCTTCTTTATATGCCCAATGTGCTGCAATTCCATATTCTGCTATTCTGTGCATATCCCAAGTACGTATTTGTACTTCAAATGGTGTTCCTTTTTCTCCTAAAAGTGTTGTGTGTATTGACTGATACATATTTGGTTTTGGTACTGCTATATAATCTTTAAATCTCCCTGGCATTGGATTATACAATTCATGAACTACTCCTAAAGCTGAATAACAGTCTTTTACTGAATTTACTAATATACGTAATGCAAATAAATCATATATTTGATCTAATGTTTTATTATCTCTTTGCATTTTTTTATATATACTATATAAATGTTTAGCCCTTCCTGTTACTTCTGCATCTATCCTCTGCTTTTTTAGTTGTAATCGTATATCATTCATTATTTTTTCTATAAATTTTAGTCTTTCTTCTCTTTTTTTGTTAATACCTTCAACTAAATCGTGGTATTCTTCTGGATATAGATATTTAAAAGATAAATCTTCTAGTTCCCATTTTATAGAATATAATCCTAGTCTATTTGCAAGTGGTGCATATATTTCCATTGTTTCTTTTGCATTTGCTATTTGTCTATCTCTTTTTAAAAATTTTAGAGTTCTCATATTATGTAGTCTATCTGCCAATTTTATAATTATTACTCTTATATCTTTTCCCATTGCTAAAAACATTTTTCTATAGTCTTCAACTTGCTGTTCCTCAACTGTTGTAAATTGCATTTTTCCAAGTTTTGTAACACCTGCAACCATATCTGCTATTTCTTCACCAAAATCTCTTCTTAAATCTTTATCTGTTATTTCTGTATCTTCAACTACATCATGTAAAAGAGCAGCACATATTGTTGCTTCGTCTAAACCTACTTCTGCTAAGATATATGCTACATTTATTGGATGTATTATATATGGCTCTCCTGAACGCCTTTTCTGATCTCCATGATGCTCTTTTGCATAATTGTATGCTTTCATTATTTGTTTTGCATCTACTCTTTTGGTCATTTGTTTCTTTTTCGATATTACTTCTTGTATTATTATTTGTTTGTTGTTTTCTTTCATTTTTTATCACCTCGTAAATTTAGATATGTGTATATTTATTTGACATTTTATGTTGATAACTATATAATATAATTAACTATTAACTGTATAGACTAGCTTTAACTACTTTAATCGACATCTTCAATTTTGATGCTCAGATAAGTATATTGTTAATTATGTTATGCTATGTAATCAGCTCTCTAAGCTTTATTAAATATGGCGAACTTCGCCAACACTAAAAATGTAAGGATATCCCCATAAAGTGGGGATATCTTCCTTTTTAGAATTTTAAATTTTGTTTATCTATACTGACTTCATAACATCTTTAACATTAATCTGTAAATTATCAACCCCATTAAAACTATTAATTTCCAAAGTACCCACAACATCAATTTTATCGCCAATTCTATACTCATCAGCCAAATAGCCTAAATTAAAACCAATACTATTAATAACAGTATTTGCATCTTTTAGGGTCATTTTAATATGTTTCCCCTCTGACAATGCTCTAATAGAATCAATTTTCAAATTTTTAAAAACAAAAATTGGTGTTTTATTACCTTCTCCAAATGGCTCTAATTTTTTCAAACTCTCAACTATATCTTTATTTATCTCACTCAAATTAATTTTTGCATCAATATTTATAATAGGAACAATCTCATCTATTTTAGCTGATTTTGCAATTTCTTCAAACTGATTAGAAAATTCTTCAAATTTATCTTTTTTTATTGTAATTCCTATTGCCATAGCATGTCCACCAAATCTTTCTATTGAATTTTGACATTTCATTAGAGCTTCATGCAAATCAAAACCTGGTACACTTCTGCCAGACCCTTTTGCTAAATCTTCTTCATAACATAATAAAATACTAGGCTTAAAATATAAATCTGTAATTTTTGAAGATACAATTCCAATTACTCCATGATGCCAATTTTGCCCACCTATTATTATTGCATTTTTTTCATGTAGTCTTTTTTCCTCAATTTGATTAACAGCATCTTCATATATAGCTTTTTCTTTTTCTTGTCTAAGTGTATTATACCCATTTAGCTTTTTTGTTAATTCATTTACTTCATATACATCTTTTGATAACAATAAATTTAGTGCTTCTTCTGCATGACCCATTCTTCCACAAGCATTTATTCGTGGTGCTACTCCAAAAGATATTGTATTTGAATCTATATTTTTATATCCTGATGATATTAATAATGATCTTAGTCCCATATTTTTTGTTTGTGTAATCAACATTAATCCTAGTTTTGCTATTACTCTATTTTCATCTACTAATGGTACTATATCTGATATTGTTCCAACACATACAATATCTAAATATTTTAAATATTCTTTTTGTTCTAGTTCTAATTTCCTTCCAATTGCTTGAATTAGTTTAAATACAACTCCTACTCCTGCTAAATCTCTACATGGATATTTGTTGTCCTTTCTTTTTGCGTCTATTACTGCTATTGCATTTGGCAATTTTTCTCCTACTTCGTGGTGATCTGTTATTATTGTTTCTATTCCTAATGAATTTGCATATTCTATCTCTTCTATTCCTGAAATTCCACAGTCTACTGTTATCATTAATTTATAGTGATTTTTTGATATTTTATCTATTGCTGGTTTATTTAAACCATATCCTTCTTCTAATCTATTTGGAATATATTGGTCAACTTCTATTCCTCTGTCTTGTAAAAAACTTTTTAGTACTGTGATACTTGTTATTCCATCAACATCATAGTCTCCATATATTATTATTTTCTCTTTCTCTTGTATAGCTTTTATTATTCTA
Organism: uncultured Clostridia bacterium; assembly: GCA_948528155.1. Lineage (GTDB taxonomy): Bacteria > Bacillota > Clostridia > TANB77 > CAG-508 > CAG-269. The sequence goes on from CAOSZT010000068.1 coordinate 8,413, forward strand.
TCTACTGCAATTTCCATATCTGGCATTAAAAATGGATCATGAAAGTTATTTCTTGTTGGATGTAAAAATGTCTCTATATCCTTTTCTTTTATTTGTCTATTTATAATTATTGATGCTAGAAGTTTATTTATGCTATACTTTTCCGATATTCTTTGTATTTCTGTTTCTTCTGTTTCATATATCTGCCATTTTTTGTTCATTTTTTTCTCCCTTATTTCACTTTTTTTATATTGTATAACATTTTTTGTTATTTTAAAAGTATTTTTGTAAAATTTTATAGGCTGGCGTTACTGGATAATACTTTTTTATTGTTGAGTAGCTGAAACAAATTGATAAATATACTTTTTTAGAGTTTTAACGTTCGATTGTAATAAAAATTAGAATTAGTTAGGCTTTTGAATGAGGAATGTTCACGGTACCTGAAGAAATGAAGGGGTCTGAGTGAAAGAGGCTCATGAGAAAGCCTTACTAATTCTTTTTGAATGAAATGAGTAGGTAAAACTCTAAAAAAGTATATTTATCAATTTGTTTCAGCGGTTGATTTATTTACAAACCATTATATAGTAACAGGCTGGCTACAAGATATTACAGTTCATGTCAAATTTTAAATCTGTAGAAGAACAATAGGGGCTTGTTAAAATTTATCTAAATTAACTAATGCTCTTTAAAGCCCCGTTTAATTGTTCGTGTGCCAAATTTATGCAATAAATTTGTGTACATCTCTTTTATATTATAGGTGAGTTCTTCTACAACTTATAAATCAATATGACTTTCATAATAGAACTTTCCTATAATATAGCAAAAGAGCTATAATATATTATAAAAATTTTAAATTATGTAAAATAATAAGTATAAAAAAACTAAAAAATCATTGAATTACATATGTATTTTCAATGATTTTTGTTTTTATATTTTATAATAATATAACTTTTTTAAATCCTCTAAATTAATCTATTTTATCAACGCACTTCTCCTTCTGAAGGTATTTTTCCATTTATTGCACTTTTTTTCCCAGAATTTATTTGTTGCCTCATTAAATCACTATTCTTTTTACCAATTATACTTTTTATTGTAATATTTCTAGCATATCTTAAATCTATAGATCTTCTAGGTGGTGCAACTGTCCAAACAATAGGTTTATATGCATCTTGTTCATCACCTAAAAAACTTTTTCTTACCTCTGCAATTTCACCTGTTGATAATAAAACTTGTGTATACTTGGGATATAATTTTACATTATTAATTAGTAATTGTTCTACTTCTCTATTAATTTCACCATTAATAGAATAATATTCAATTAATGATATAACATTTTCTAGTGATGCTTTTTCTCCATCAATTGTTTCTTTCAGTAATTTATCATATAAATCACACATATGAATAATTTTTGCTCCATATATATTTGGATCTTTTCTTTTACTAAATTCAGGTGAAAGTTTTAAACAACCTTCTCCTGTTTCTGGCTCATTTGATAATAACATCATCATTTTAGTATTACCACTAATATTTTTCATTCCTGAAGCTATACTGCATGAATATACTGAAGAATATTTTTCATCATATTTATCAAGTGGTGTATCTTTTATTCCAGGAAAGTGTTGCCCTAGTCTATCTATATTTACATTTACTATTTTTGTTATTTTATTAAATTTGTTTTGCTCTTTGTAATCTTCTCCTATATTGTGTAATACTGCTGCCATTGCAATATCTTCTAAATTTATTAAAGACTTTTCATCAATATTAGGATTATTTGTTTTTAAATCTTTATTATATAATTCAGCTATTACCATAGAAAGACATGCAACTCTAACTGGATGTGCAAATGTATCTATTTCATGCATATATGATAATATATTACTTTCAAAAGCATCTTCATTTTTACTTATCTCATTAGCTATTGTATTCATAGCATCTTTCATATCATTTACATCAGAGATACTTAAACTATTCTTTACATTTCTTAAAGAATCTTTTGCTTGGTTTATTGAAGCTACACTAATTGTAGTTTCTTCTCCTTCTATTTCAATGAATTCTATCTCATCTTGTCTATTTTTTATAAGTTCTATCTTTCTTTCATCTAAAACTAAGCCTGGTTTTCCTAAAAGTTTTCCATCTTTTGTCATTATTGCTGCTGCAAGTACCATTCCTACCATTAAATTTCTAACATTAACTACCATAATTTCTACTCTCCTTTACTACAAAAAATATCTATCAATTTTTTAGTTTACATCTAAATCTGTTTTGCCAAAATAATTGTTCTTTGATCATTACTTGCATCTGTACAAGTTGATAGTGTTAGTTCTGCCAAACCATTTGTGTCTCTTTGATAAAATGATGTATCTGCTTCATGTGCTTCAAATATGTTATAAACTTCATATGTTAAAGAAGTTCCTCTATAATCTGTTACATGAATTTTAGCTCCTTTAGCTAATTTTTTTAAGTTAGAAAAAAATGTTCCATTTCTATAATTATGTCCTATTATTACAGAATTACCTGGCATATTCAAATTATCTGGACTTGGATATAAAAATACTAATGCTGTGTTTAAAGATGTTGTTGACACTTCTTCTACAATTGGATATTCAAGGTTTATTGTAGGTATTTTCATTGTTCCTACAACTGTATATCCTTTATACTTTTTCTTTGTTGATGTTGTATTATTATTTCCTGTTGATCCTATTTGTGTTTCATTTACTCCATCTAATGAAACATTTTCATCTTTTTCACTATTGTTTTCACTAGAATTTGTATTTCCTGTTGAAATATCTCCTTGATAGTTTTCTACAAAATCAGAAGCTTGTTTTGTAGTATTATATTTTTTTATGTAATCAAATGCTAAAAATCCTAATAATGTAACTATTGCTATTATTACTATTATTAATATAACTGTTAAAACTTTACTATATTTACTCTCAAACATAATTTTTACCTCCGTACTTTAAAACTCTAGTTTTATTATAACATATTTTGATATTATTTACAAGGCATATCATAAAGGCTTTTCAAAAGTATGATTAATTTATGATAATGTCTTAAGTAGTAACTTTTAAAAATGTCCCAAAGT
>CAOSZT010000069.1 GCA_948528155.1 uncultured Clostridia bacterium
TTAGCAGTTGGGAATGGATAAAAAATAATATCTTATAGCTCTTTTGCGGATATAACTTATGATATATTATTTTTTAGGAAAGAATCATTTACAAATTAACATAATTTTGATATAATATAATTATCAATATAGCGGAGGTAAAAAAAATGGCAAGAAGGTATAAAAGATGTAGCTATATCACCGGAAATTATTCAAATGAACGTTATAGATCATATCGGAAAAAACGGCGAGACAAAAATATACTCTGCCAAGAAGACTGTACCAATTGCAAATGGTTACACAAATGTACTTTTTCAATCAAATAAATATGATTTGTCATTAAATAATAGGAGGCTCTGCCTCCTTTTATTTTCTCTATTTTGCTTTTCCATCTAAAGCATCTAAATTATCTAAAGCCTTACCTGTACCTATAGCTACACATGATACTGAATCTTGTGCTACCATTACATTTATTCCTGTTTTTTCTTGTAATAATTTATCTAATCCATCTACTAAACAACCCCCACCTGTCATATAAATTCCTTTATCACTTATATCTGCAGCTAATTCTGGTGGTGTTTTCTCTAAAACATTATGAACTGAATCTACAATCATCATTGCTGGTTCAATTAAAGCTTCTAACATTTCACTTGAATGTATTGTTATTACTTTTGGTAATCCTGTTGTTAAATCTCTTCCTCTTACATCCATTTCTTCATCTTGAATTTTTGGATATACACATCCTATATTTACTTTTAAATCTTCAGCAGTCCTTTCTCCAATAACTATATTGTGTTTTTTCTTAATATATTTTATTATAGATTCATCAAATTTATCTCCTGCTACTTTTAATGATGTACTAACAACAGAACTCCCTAATGATATTACTGCTATATCTGTTGTTCCTCCTCCAATATCTACAACCATATTCCCACATGGTTTTGCTATATCTATCCCTGCTCCTATTGCTGCTGCTATTGGCTCTTCAATTAAAAACACTTTTCTTGCTCCTGCTTGCATTGCAGCATCTATCACTGCCTTTTTTTCTACTTCTGTTACTCTTGAAGGAATACAAATCATAATTCTTGGTGCAAATATTGACTTTCCACATACTTTTCCTATAAAATGTTTTAACATTTTTTCTGTAACTGTATAATCTGAAATCACACCTTCTCTTAATGGTCTTGTTGCAACTATATTTCCTGGTGTTCTTCCTAACATTCTTCTTGCTTCTCCACCTACTGCTAATACATCTTTTGTACTATTATCAACTGCTACTACTGATGGTTCTCTTAATACTATTCCTTTTCCTTTTATATATACAATTACAGTTGCTGTTCCTAAATCTATTCCTACATCTTGTCCAAATCCAAATTTTAACATCAAATATCTTCCTTCCTAATCCACATTCTTCCTATTTTTCTCATTTATTACAATTTCTTTACAATTATATTACAAGTAAAAAGTTTTTTCAATAGATTTGATTGATTTTTTTTTATTTTTATATTATAATATTCTACAATTGACAGTCTATGTAATACTGTTAATTATTTTATAGGAGATTTATAATGGAAAATTATATTTTTAAATCTACAAGTGAAAATGATACAAAAGAATTTGCCAAAGAATTTGCAAGTAAGACAAAAAAAGGTGATATTATTGTTCTTTCTGGTGATTTAGGTTCTGGAAAAACTAAATTTACAGAAGGGTTTTTGTCTTATTTTGGTTTAGAGGAAGAAATTTCAAGTCCTACTTTTACAATAGTTAATGAATACCATAAAAATGATATAAATATCTTTCATTTTGATGTATATAGATTAGAGGATTCTACTGAATTTTATGAAATGCGGTGGTGAAGAATATTTTGAAAAAGGTATTTGTTTAATCGAATGGGGTGAAATGATTGCTGATATTTTACCTAGAAACTATATAAAAATAGATTTTTCTAAAAGTACTGATAATATAAACTCACGAACTTTAAAAGTTCAATATTATTCCTCTTAATTCACAATTTTACTATATATTTTGAAAATATTTTTAATTGATATAGGTACAACCTAAATAAACTAAATTTTTTTAAGGAGATTTATTTTGAAAATTTTATGTATTGATACTTCTAGTAATTTGTGTAGTATTGCTATTTTGGAAGATACTACTTTAATAAGTAAATTAGAATTAGATAATGGTTTAACACATTCTGAAACCTTAATGCCTTTAATAAATAAAATTTTTACAGAAAATAATATAAATTTAAACGATATTGATTTACTTGTTTCTGATATTGGACCTGGATCTTTTACTGGAATCAGAATTGGTGTCGCAACTTGTAAAGCCTTTTCTGATAGTTTAGATATACCTTGTATTGGTGTTAGTTCTTTAGAAGCTTTAGCTTATAACATCAAAAATGATAGTCTTATTTGTTCTTCTATTAATTGTAAAAATGACAATTGCTATTTTGCTTTATATAAATTAAATAATGGAATTTATAATGTTTTAGAAGTTCCTTGTATAAAACCTGTTTCAGAAGTTTTAGATTTATTAAATACAAAATATTATAATAATTTTATTAATTTTGTTGGTAATGGAATTCCTTCAAAATCTAAAGATATTTATATAAATATTGAAAATCTTGGTATTGCTGGTTTTAAAAAATTTATTAATAATAAAAATAATGGTGAAAACATTTTACCATTATATTTAAAAAAACCTCAGGCCCAAATACAACTTGAAGAAAAGGAAAACTGTGAACATAATTAATTTGTTTTAGGAGTGTTTTATGTATTTAAAAATTAATGATATGACTTTAAACGATTTAGATAATATTAAAGAAATTTTGAATTCTGAATTTGATGATTTTTGGAGTTATACTATTTTAAAGGAAGAATTAGAATGTCCTTCTTCCTTTTTTAAAGTTGTGAAAAATGATAATAATGAGATTGTTGGATTTGCTGGTTTTAAAGTTATTTTTGATGAAGCTGATATTATGAATATTGTTGTAAAGAAAAATTATAGATGTCATAAAATTGGCTCTTTTATTTTAGAAAATTTAATTTCTTTTGCTAAAACTTTAAATTTGCATAATATTACATTAGAAGTAAATGAAAATAACTTTCCTGCTATCCATTTATATGAAAAATTTAATTTTAAACATATTGGAATTAGAAAAAAATATTATAATAATGAATATGATGCTATTATAATGATTAAAACACTATAAATACTATTATAACTTAAAATAATCACCAAACCTTTATAATAATTTTGATTGTACTAAACAAAAACATTTAGAATTAAGATAATTTAAAATACCACTATCACCTAAAAAATTAAATTTAAACTTATAGCTACAAAGCATTTGTGTTTTTTTACCAAATAATTTATTAATATCATTTTTTCCATATTTACCATCCCCAATAATAGGATATCCAATATGAGCTAAATGTGCTCTAATTTGATGTGTTTTACCTGTTTCTATTTCTACATCTAAAAGTGTTGTATTATCTTTTCTTTTTTCTAAAACAAAATATGATGTAATAATTTTTACATATCCCTTTTTAGGAACATCTGATATATATACCATAGATTTTTTATTATCTTTAAACAAATAACTTTCAATTCTTTTACAATCTTCTTCTGGTTTTCCATATACTAAAGCTAAATAATGTTTTTCTATTTCATGATTTTTAAATTTTTTTAATAAAATATCTAAAGCTTGTGCATTTTTTGCATATAAAATTAATCCTGTGGTATTTCTATCTAGCCTATGACAAGGCATTGGTTTAAATTCTAAAGTTTTATATTTTTTATGTATCAATTCTGTTAAAGAGTTACTTCCAGTAACTTCTATATTAGCTGGTTTATCAATTATTAAAATATTATTATCTTCATAAATAATATCTATATTATCACAATTTAAAGATTTTTTTGTCAATAATTCCTCTGAAATATATAATAAAATTTCATCTCCTTCAAAAACCTGTATATCTTTATTAATACGTTTTCCATTTACTTTTATATCTTTTTTTCTAAGTGTATTACAAAAAAGTCCATATGATAAATTAGGAATATTTTCTATTAGAAATTTATTTAATTTTTTTCCATCATTTTTTTTATTTACAATTAATTTTTTCATAAAATATTGTCCTTTTATTAATTTGATATATTTTTAAAATTAGTTACTTTTTATAACGAATTTAATAATTCTAAAGCCTTTGGATGAAAACTTCCCCCATTATTTTCTAGTATTTCCTTTTGATTAATAAGACATTGTTTTACTGCTTTATTTATATCTATATATGAAAGTTTTTTTATTTCTTGTATTTTAAGATTACTAGTTTTTCGACCTGTTACATCTGCTACAAAAATTATTTTATCAAATAAATCCATTGTAATATTTCCAATAGTATGATATTTTACTGCATTACATATTTCATTATCAAATCCATATAATTCTTTAACTACAACAGATCCAATGTCTGCATGAATTATTTCTTTAAATTTTGGGTCAAGCAATTCTTTTGGTAATTTATATTTTTTTATCCATTTTTCATTTTCTTCACTACTAAACTCTTTAGCAATATCATGAACAAGTCCTGCTAAATAAACTTTTTCTGCATTTATATTATAATGTTCAGCTAGTTTTTTAGCCTCTTCTGCAACTCTTAAGCTATGTTCATAACGAAATTGCGACAAATTATTTTTTAGATCACTTTTTATTTTTTCTATATTATTTTCCAATTTAAGTTCCTTCCTATTTATACACAAATTAATTATTAATTTATTTGTGATTTTACTTTTTATTACAGTTTCATAATCTTTTCAAATTTTAGAGACCTCATCTTTTATCTCCATTTTTATTTATTTTAAAATCTTACAATAATATTTGTTTCTATGCTACCATTTATTTATAACTTCAAAAATCCTTCATTTATTTTATAATATAAAATCTAATATATCATTATATATATCTTCTCTATTTCCTTCATTTAATATCTCATGTCTCAAATTATTATATAAATTATTACTTATATTCAAATACCCTAAACTTTTCAAAAACTCTTGACTTTTTAGCCATTTTTCCTTATTAATTATTACTGGGTCATCACTTCCAGCAATAAATAATATTGGCATTTCTTTATTATCTAGTGTCCACCCTTTTTTAGAATATATATCTCCCATTAATCTAAATAAATTTTCAAAACCATTTGTTGTAAAAATAAATCCACACAACTCATCTTTATCATATTTTTCAACTGATTTTTCATTAGCACATACCCAAGAATTTTGAGAATTTACTTTTTTCAAATTTTTATTATAACTTCCAAATGCTAATTTTTGTATAAATTTACTTCTATATTTTTCTCCTTTAATTTTATTAATAATTTTACTAACTATTACACCAATATGACTAAAAGGATTTTTACTAGGTGAACCACAAACAATTAACTTATCTATTTCTTTATCATATTTTTTCAGATATTTTCTAACAACCATAGAACCCATACTATGCCCAAATAATATTACTTTTTTATTTGGATATTTTTCTTTAATATATAATGTAATTTGATGTAAATCTTCTACAATATATTCTGCTTTTGTATCATAAAAATATCCTAAATCCTGCTTACTTTTTACACTTTTTCCATGTCCTCTATGATCATTTATTATTGTAATATACCCATTATTTGTTAAAAACTTCATAAATTCAAAATATCTTTCTTTATGTTCTGCCATTCCATGTGATATTTGCAATATCCCTTTAATTTCTGTTTCTGGAATAAATACAGTTACACTTATTGGCAAATTATCACATTTAGAATTAATTATTATATTTTCTTCTTTCATATTGCACCTCTCTTAATTTATTTTAATATAGCACATTACTTAAACATAATCAACAATTTTTTACAAACCATATGAAGCTTCTCTCATATTAAAATTTCAACTTTAAAAATTTCCCTTATTTAATTAACTTACTTGACTATCTAATAGTTATCAATATTTATTTTATAATAAAAAAGGATGTCTGCATTTTTACAGACAACCTATATCTTATTAATTGTTTAATTGATATTTACTCATCCAATATCCTGTTAATTGTTCACCATCATCTTCAATTCCATCATCATTTTTATCCCACCAAAATGCTTCTGGTATTTCATATCCTTTTTCAGTACTTCTCTCTGTTCCAGTCAAAAATTTCACATCAGTTCTTGCATTTGTAGCCTCTAAATTTCCTGAATCACTTATTGATTGTGATATTCTATATTGATATCTTGGTATCCATACATAATAACATATTGATGTTGCTTCTGTTATAGTATTTCCTTCAACATTTCCATCTGTTATAACTATATTAGCCCATCTTGATTTTGTATAATCATACCAATTATCTGGTACATCTTGTGTTATTGGTATATATTGGCTTATTTCCTCTCCATTATATATTACATAATATGTTCTATCTTTTAAACTTTTTTGATTATTACCTTCATTTTTCTCATCATTACTTATAAAATATGTTAAATCTGGGGCATTTGCTGATATTGTAGTTACTTTTTTTGTTATTGCTCCAACATATTTATTTGTTTCTGCATCTCTTGCAATTATATTTACAGTATATGTTGTATTTTTATTCAATCCAGTATATATATAATTTTCAGTTGCTAAATTTCCATTATGTTTTAGTTCTCCATTTAAGTAATATTCATATTTAAGAGGTCTCTCAACTTTATTTATAACTGTTTGCTCAACTCCATTTATTATTTCTGTTGTTTCTACCTCTTTATATAATTCTGTTCCTGTTATATCTTTTACATTTATACTATTACTTCCTATAGCTAGTTCAGCACTAAGTCTTGCTTCACTATCTTCTGTTGTTAACTGATATTTTGTTATCCAATATCCTTTTAGTTGTTCTCCTTCATCTTCTACTCCATCATCATTTTTGTCCCACCAAAATGCTTCTGGTATTTCATATCCTACATCTGTTTTACTTCCTGTCCCTAAAATAAATTTTACATCAGATCTTTGACTTGTTTGACTTAATTTATATTGATAACGTGGTATCCACACATAATATGTCTCTAATCCATTATTTCTAACCACTATATTTGCCCAATTAGAATATGTGTAATTATACCAATTTTCTGGTGCAGTTTTGCTTATAGGTATCTCATTATGTTCTATTCCATTTTCATCCCAATACACATAAAATGTTGTATCTTTATCAAAACCTTCTAATTCTGGCGGATTAATTTCAGTTGGCTCTAATACTTTTGTCATACTTCCAACAATTGAATTATTTTCATCAAGTGCTGTTACATTTATTATATAAGTTTGATTTTGATCTAAATTTCTAAATGTATATTCTTCAGTTGTTGTTGTTTCATTAACTATTTTTCCATTTATTGCATATGTATATTTTTTTGCTTTTTCACTAACATTATTTGTAAAATTACTTAGCACAATACTACTTGTACTTGCTGTCATATTGTAATTTATATTAAACTGTTCTAAGTTACTTAACTGATATTTTGAAATCCAATATCCAGATATTGATGTTATTAATGTTGAATTGTTATTTAATAAATTATCACCATCTCCAAATTCAAACGCTTCTGGTAATTGATACCCCTGTTCTATTAATTGTTTGTATGTAGTAACTTCTCCTGTTGTTACATCTTTATAATTATTATAAACATCTACAAACTTTACATCTGATCTTTGACTTTCCTGATCTAATTTATATACATATCTTGGTATCCATACATAATATCCATCTACACCTTCTGATTCTACATATATATTTGCCCATTTTTGATTATTATAATCATACCAATTTTCTGGCTCATCATCATATATCCAATTAGAAGGTGTTAATGTATCATTTGCAGTTTCTGTTAAATATCTTGTGTATTTACTGTTAAAATTTTCTAAAAATGGTGTATTCAAATATACTCCATTTACTAATTTATATGTATCTTCTCCTGCCACTTTTCTTTTTATATTTAAAGTTTCAGTTTTTTCCTCTTCTCCAATTGGTTTTATTTTAAACTCATAATCTGTATTTTCTAGTGCTTTATAGTCAATTGCTAATTTTTGCTTTCCATTTGCATTTAGTGTTATTTCTTCATTATCTTTTGTATATTTTATCGTTTCTATTCCACTTATTTCTTGAATTGTTATTAAAACATCATATATGTATCTGTAATCTTCACTTACGTAAAATGCCTTACTTTCCCATGAAAAATTTTTTAATACTTCTGGTTTTTTATTATCTTCTGTGTTTTTTGTTTCCCTTCTTATTGAAAGCATTGATATTATTGATATGAATATTATTACAATTACAATAATTATCATTACTAGCTTTATATTGAATATTTTTTTTACTTTATCCAGTTTTTTCATAATAGTTCCCTTCTTTAAATATTTAATTTTCCATTGATCAATAATTAAACACCTTCACCAGATACTATTACTGCACGACTATAATGCTCTGTAGGCCAATATGAAATTCCAGTTAAAGTAATACTTCCCCAACTTCCCCCTCTATAGTCTGCTAACGAATAAACTGAGAAAATACTTTTTTCTGATGATCTAACTATACCAGTATCATTTTCATATCTTACATTTAAATCTCTTATTCCCCATGAATAAATAGCTCCATGCCAACCTTTAGTTTCTTGTACTGCATCACCTTTTTGTTGTATATAATTTTGTTCCTGAATATTTTTATATCTTAGTTTAGCATTTGCATAATTTGGTGCATTTTTTATTGTTCCACCTGCAACCCATTCACTATTCAATTTCATAACAACACCTGTTGCATTTCCTGTGGTTGTATCACCATCTTCTATTTTATTTGGATTTCCATAACTAGAAGCAGACAAAATTGCTAAAGCTCCATATTCTGTATTTTTTTGCATATGTACATCTATATTGTTAGATTCACCATTTGTGGTCAAATCCTCATTTATACTTTCAGTTAGTCCCATTGCTCCTCCTAATTCTTCCATTTTTCTAATATTTATCATCCAATTAGTTACATTATAAGTTGCCCCTTCATTTCCATTTGCTTGTAAAACTGCTTTTGATTCACCACTTGATAATATCGCTATAATAAAAACAACTATTATTACAAATAAACCTTTTCTTCTTAATTTTTCATCCATTTTCCCATTTCTCCTATCTTTTTTTATTTTATTTTTATAATTTTTATTATAACTTTTATTATTTTTAGGTACAATAAAAGTGATTACATATTATAATCACTTTTTTACATAATACTATTACACTTTTCTTTTACAATATCACAAATTAATTCAGCTGATTTTTCAACACCTAAAGTATCACTATTTATACAAATGTCGTAATTTGAATGATTTTTCCACTCTTTTTCAGTATAATATTTATAATGATTTGCTCTTAATTTATCTATTGTTTTAATTTCTTTTTCTGCTTTCTCTTTATCAAGACCATAAATTTCAGTAGCTCTTTTTATTTTATCATCTATATTACTATAAATAAATATTTTTAACACATTTTTTCTATCATTCAAAATAAAATCTGCACATCTTCCAATAATAACACAAGATTCTTTATTAGCAATTTCTTTTATTAATTCAGCTTCTCTTAAAAATAACTCATCTGCATTATTTAAGCCAAAATAATATCCATTGTTCAAATTTGCTAAACTATCTCTTTTTTGCTCATTTTGTTCTATGTATTCCTCAGATAAACCTGTTTCTTCTGATAATTTTACAATAAAATCTTTATCAAAAAATTTTATTCCTAATTTATCTGCTATTAATCTTCCAATATACCTTCCACCAGATCCATATTCTCTTGACACAGTAATTACAATATTTTTATCTAATATATTATTTGTACTTGTATCATCAATTAATGCTTCACTTTTTTTGTCTGCTTTTTTTAAATGTTTTACTTCTTTAATTAATAAAAATACTGTAAACAAAAATGCTAATCCATCTGCAACTGGTCCTCCATATAAAACTCCTATTAATCCAAACATATTTCCCAAAATGATTGCTGCTGGTATTAAAAACAAGATTTGTCTTGATAATGATAATATTGCACTTTTTACACTTTTTCCTATAGCTTGGAAAAATATTCCTGATGGAATTTGTATTCCATTACAAATACATAACATTAAATATGTTCTAAATGTTATACCTGCAAATTCTAAATATTTTTCATCATGACTTCCAAATATTGATATTAATTTATCTGGTATTGTTTGGAATAATATAAATGCAATTGTACTAATTATTACACTTGTTCCTAATACTATTTTTAAAGTTTCTTTTACTCTTTCAAATTTTCTAGCTCCATAATTATATCCAAAAATTGGTTGTGTTCCTGCAGCTATACCTATTATTATACTATTTAATATTTGACTTATTTTCATAACTATTCCAAATACTGTTATAGGTATTTCAGATCCAAATTCAGATTTCATACCATATTTTGCAAGTAAATTATTTTCAATTGCCATTACAAAAACAAAACTCATTTGTGTAATAAAGCTACTTATTCCTAGCATTATTACTCTTTTTATTGTATTAAATTTAATTTTTAAAGTTTCTTTATTTATTATTATTGTTTTAAATTTCTTAATATATATCATATTAAGTAAAAATGTTACAAATTGACTAATTACTGTTGCTATTGCAGCTCCTTCTATTCCCATTTTAAATACAAATATAAATATTGGGTCTAATACTGTATTTAATATAGCTCCTACAACCATTGACATCATTGCATATTGTGGACTTCCATCTGCTCTAATTATTGAATTTAATGCTATTCCTATCATCATAAATGGTAGACCTATTGCTATAATTTTTCCATATACTTCTGCATATCCTCTTAAAGCTTCTGTACAACCAAAAATGTTTAATAACTGTGTTAAAAATAATAGTGTTATTATACAAAATATTATTGAAATTATTGCCAATACTATTATTCCATTTCCTACTCCTTTTCCCGCCTCTTCTTTTTTCTTCTCTCCTAATTTTAAACTTAAATATGCTGATGCACCATCACCTAACATTAAAGAAAACGCTAGTCCTATCATTGTTAATGGAAACACTATATTTGTCGCTCCATTTGCTAAATCTCCTACTCCCCAACCAATAAAAATTTGGTCAATAATATTATATAGTGAGTTTACTAAAAGTGATATAATACATGGGATTGAAAATTTCATTATTAACCTTTTTATTTTTTCAGTTCCTAATATATTTTCTTCTTTTTCCATTTCCTCTCCTTCTTTCTTTTTTATTATTTGGGCTTAAAAAAGATGTCTCTTTTGAGACATTTCATTTTCTAACTCTACTATTTTACTACTTTTTATCCTAAAATTCAAGAATTTTATCTAAAAATTTTTAACCCTACTAAAATTTCGTTACAATTCAAGTCAAATTTTAAATCTGTAGAGTAGCAAAAGAGCTATAATATATTATTTTTTAGT
>CAOSZT010000070.1 GCA_948528155.1 uncultured Clostridia bacterium
ACTTAAAAACATTGAAATCTATGGAAATCCCCAGCGAAAAAAACTCATACAAATTCCAATATATAATTGATTTTTATGTGAACTTATGATATAATTTTTAATGTAACTAAATAGTTTATAGTAGGAGGAAAGCGAAATGGAGAATAATAAAATTATTTCTTTTCATCGGAAAAAAAAATATGAATTTTTATTTACTATTGATATAAGTATTTCCAAATGTGATAACAATACTTATACAATAGATTGTATTTATCCACAGGAAGTAACTCAAGAAAAAATTACAGAAGTTTTAAAGAAAACAATAAGTCTACATAAAGAAATGATAAAAATACCTATAAGAGATCTTATAGGTAAAAGGTTTAGCATTTCTTATTATGAAAAAAATACAAAAGATTTCAAAATTGTTTATAGTCCTAAGATAAATGATAAATTTATAATAGCAATGATTACTTTAGTATTAAATGATTTTGGATTAAAGATTGGCAAAATATCAAGTGCCAAATAAAAAAATAGACTGTAAAAAACTCAAAAATTTTTGAAAATATATACATAAATTCAAAATTTTTGAGTTTTTACAGTACTTCTCATATCTCAGCTAAAGGATTATTTTCAACAGCATTACGAGCCTGTTCACTAGCAACATGAGTATAAATTTCAGTAGTAGAAATACTTTCATGACCCAAAACTTCTTGTAAAGCTCTAATATCAACATTACCATACTGATACATCAAAGTAGCAGCAGTATGTCTAAGTTTGTGAGTAGAATATTTTTTAGTATCTAATCCAGCAGCCATAAGTTCTTTATCTACAATATATTGAACAGTTCTACGACTAATTCGTTCCTTTCTCTCACTTAAAAATAAAGCATTTTTAGAATTTTGTTTGTCTGTTCTAATACCTTCTTTTGGGCGAACAGTTAAATAATCTTTAATAGCACTTACACAAGCTTTATTCAAATAAACAGCTCTTTCCTTATTTCCTTTACCAATAACAGTCATTCTATTTTCACTAAAATCAATATCATTAATATTAATACCAACTAATTCAGCCAAACGCATACCACAATTTAAAAATAAAGTAATAATAGCATAATCTCTTTTATAATTTCTATTATCTTCATTTGCAGTAATACTTAATAATTTTTTACTATCTTCTAAACTCAAATACTTAGGAAGCCTTTTATCTAATTTTGGAGTTTCTAAATTTTGAGCTGGATTTACTTCAATTAAATTTGTTTTTGCAGACAAATAATTAAAAAATACTCTAATACTAGAAGCTTTTCTAGCACGTGTAGTAGCTTTACTGTGATATGTAGTTGTAAGATAACTTAAAAAAGCATGTATATCATCTAATTTGATTTTTTTAATAGTATCAAGTGATATATCTTTTATAATTATATTGGAAAAATCAGTTTCTTTAGTTAAATTAAATCTTATTTTTATAAATTTCAAAAACATTACTAAATCATAATTATATTCTTTTATAGTATTTGGAGATTTATTTAAAATTGTTATTGTGTAATCTAAAAAAGAATTTAAGTAATCTGGATTATATTCATTATTTATCATTTATTTCTCACTCCATTTTAAATATTATATAACAAGAACATAAAAAAACACAAGCAAACCCTTGTTTTTGTTCAAAAAATATAGTATAATATTCGAAAAGAACAGTCCTCTTAGGACAAAGGAGTGAAAAATGAACAATAAAATAACTATAAAGGGAGCTAAAGAGCATAACCTAAAAAACATAAACATAGAAATACCAAGAGACAAAATGGTAGTAATAACAGGATTATCAGGATCAGGAAAATCATCACTAGCATTTGATACACTATATGCAGAAGGGCAAAGAAGATATGTAGAAAGTCTATCAGCATATGCAAGGCAATTCTTAGGAATAATGGAAAAACCAGAAGTAGAATCAATAGAAGGGCTATCACCAGCAATATCAATAGACCAAAAAACAACATCTAAAAATCCACGTTCAACAGTAGGAACAGTAACAGAAATATATGACTATATACGTTTACTATATGCCAACATAGGAATACCATACTGTCCAAACTGTGGCAAAAAAATAGAAAAACAAACAATAGACCAAATAGTTGACAATATAATGGAATTAGAAGAAGGAACAAAAATACAAATATTAGCACCAGTAGTAAGAAGTAGAAAAGGAGAATTTGTAAAACAACTAGAAGGATATCAAAAAGACGGATTTGTAAGAGCAAGAATAGATGGAGAAATATATGACTTATCAGATGAAATAAAACTAGACAAAAACAAAAAACACGAAATAGAGTTAATAGTTGACAGACTGGTAGTAAAAGAAGAAATAAGAAGTAGACTTACTGAATCAGTAGAAATTGCATTAAAACACGCAGAAAATCTAGTATTAGTAAATATTATAAAAAAAGAAGAAAACAAAATGGTATTATACAGCTCAAACTATGCTTGTCCAGACTGTGGTTTCAGCTTTCCAGAACTAACACCAAGAATGTTCTCATTTAATAATCCATATGGAGCATGTCCAACATGTATGGGAATAGGATATTTAATGAAAATGGATGAAGACTTAATTATTCCAGACAAAGAAAAAACATTATATGATGGAATAAAAGCATTTGGTTCAAGTACTATGAAAAAGGGAGATACAATGGCAAAAATGTATTTCGAAAGCATAGGAAAACACTATGGAATTGACATTGAAAATAAAAAAATAAAAGACCTACCACGTTGGTTTTTAGAAAAGATTTTATATGGTACAGGAGAAGAAAAAATAGATTTTGAATATACATCACCAGCAGGAGTTAGAAAATTTACTTCCGCCTTTGAAGGAGTTTTACCAACATTAGATAGACGTCATAGTGAAACGAAATCACAAGGAATGAGAAGTTTTTATGAAATGTATATGACAAATTTACACTGCCATACTTGTAATGGAGCAAGACTAAAGAAAGAAATATTATGTATAAAAATTGGAGACAAAAACATAAATGAAATAACAGAAATGTCAATAAAATCAATGAAAGAATTTCTAAACAAATTAACACTAACAAAAAAAGAAATAATGATTGCAGATATGATATTAAAAGAAATAAATACAAGACTACAATTTTTAATAGATGTAGGACTTGAATATCTAACACTATCAAGAAGTGCAGGAACATTGTCAGGAGGAGAAGCACAAAGAATTAGACTTGCAACACAAATAGGATCAGGACTTACAGGAGTTTTGTATATATTAGATGAGCCAAGTATTGGATTACATCAAAGAGATAATGACAAACTATTAGCAACACTCAAAAAATTAAGAGACTTAGGAAACACACTAATAGTTGTAGAACATGATGAAGACACAATGTATGCAGCAGACCAAATAATAGATATAGGACCAGGTGCAGGTGTACATGGTGGAAACGTCATGGCACAAGGAACAGCAGAAGAAATAAAACAAATAAAAGACTCAATAACAGGTCAATATCTAAGTGGAAGAAAAAAAATAGAAGTACCAAAAAATAGAAGAAAACACACAAAATCAAATGTAATAGAAGTAAAAAATGCAACAGAAAATAATCTAAAAAATATAAGTGTAAAATTTCCACTAGGAGTATTTACTTGTGTTACAGGAGTATCAGGCTCAGGAAAATCAACACTTGTAAATGAAGTATTATATAAAACAATAGCAAAAGAACTAAATGGAGCAAGTGAAAAACCAGGAAAATGTAAAGGAGTAAAAGGACTAGAAAACATAGATAAAATAATCAACATAGACCAATCGCCAATAGGAAGAACACCACGTTCAAACCCAGCAACATACACAGGAGTATTTGACTCAATAAGAGACATATTTGCAGGAACAAATGAAGCCAAATTACGTGGATTTGACAAAGGAAGATTTAGTTTTAATGTTGCAGGTGGAAGATGTGAAAGTTGTAATGGTGATGGTGTACACAAAATAGAAATGCACTTTTTACCAGATGTATATGTACCTTGTGAAGTATGTAAAGGTAAGAGATATAATAGAGAAACATTAGAAGTAAAATATAAAGGAAAAACAATTTCAGATGTTTTAGATATGACAGTTGAAGAAGCATTAGAATTTTTTG
Source organism: uncultured Clostridia bacterium (assembly GCA_948528155.1). Classification (GTDB taxonomy): domain Bacteria; phylum Bacillota; class Clostridia; order TANB77; family CAG-508; genus CAG-269. Next base: position 4,112 of record CAOSZT010000070.1, read on the forward strand.
ATAAAATACCAAAAATCAAACAAAAAATACAAACTTTAAATGATGTAGGGTTAGGATATATCAAATTAGGACAACCCTCAACAACATTATCAGGAGGAGAAGCCCAAAGAGTAAAACTTGCAACAGAATTATCAAAAAAAGCAACTGGAAAAACTTTGTATATATTAGATGAACCAACTACTGGACTTCATATTGCAGATGTTCATAGATTAGTTGACATTTTACAGAGATTAGTAGATACTGGTAATACAATTATTGTAATCGAACATAATTTAGATTTAATTAAAACTTGTGATCATATTATAGACTTAGGTCCAGAAGGTGGAGATGGTGGCGGTGAGGTTATCGCTGTTGGTACTCCTGAACAGATTTGTAAAAATGAACAGAGTTATACTGGGATGTTTTTGAAGAAGTATTTGGAATAGAAAGATTACAATTCAATAAAAAATAATTGCATTCTACAAATATTATTGTTATAATAAAATAGAAAAATGTATGAGGAACTAGAGAAGTTGAAGAAAGAAATGGGATTAAAAAAATAATTTGAAGAACTTGACAAAAAATCATATTGTATAGTATTATAGATACAACAATAAAGACATCATTAATAAAAAAGAATAAACAAAAACTAAGAAAAAGAGAAGTACATTTAAGCACCAATTTAAAGAGAATAGAAGTCAAAGGCTGGAAACTTCTAAAATTAAGATAAATGGAAAGTAACTTTTGAGTTGATAATCCGAAAATAAACTTAAGATTATCCGTAAAACTGCGTTAAAGTAAAAAGAGAAATTATCTAAAAAATATAATAGATAATAACTAAGGTGGTACCGTGAGAAAAAACTCGCCCTTATTGAAAAATAAGGGTGAGTTTTTTTGATATAACTAAAACAAAGAGATGTGTCCCAGATGGACAAAAAAGAAACATCCCTTTTGAACAAGATTTGCCATCCAAAATTTTTTTCAAAAATTTGGATAGCAATGAATGGAGCGAAGTGAAAGGAGAAAAATTATGAATAATAAGTACAATCCACAAGATTTTGAAGAAAAACTATATCAAGAATGGGAGGAAAAAGGCTACTTTAAACCAAATATGGATAAAACAAAAGAAAGTTACTGTATAATGATGCCACCACCAAATGTAACAGGAAAATTACATATGGGACATGCATTAGATGATACAATTCAAGACATATTAATAAGATTTAAAAGAATGCAAGGATATAATACATTATGGTTACCAGGCTCAGACCATGCAGCAATTGCTACAGAGGTTAAAGTTGTAGAAAAAATGAAAAAAGAAGAAGGTCTTACAAAAGCAGATATTACAAGAGAAGAATTTTTAGAAAAAGCTTGGAAATGGACTGAAGAATATGGAGGAACAATTCAAAAACAACAAAAAAGATTAGGTTGTTCTTGTGACTGGGAACGAAATAGATTTACTATGGACAAAGGACTATCAGAAGCAGTATTAGAGCAATTTATCAAACTATATAATAAAGGACTAATATATAAAGGTAAAAAAATGATAAACTGGTGTCCATCTTGTCATACAACAATATCAGATGCAGAAGTTGAGTATGAAGATGAAGCATCACATTTATGGCACATAAAATATCAAATTGCTGGAGAAAAAAATAAGTTTATTATAGTTGCTACAACAAGACCTGAAACAATGCTAGGAGATACAGCAGTTGCAGTACATCCAGATGATGAAAGATATAAAGACCTAATTGGCAAAAAATGTATATTACCTATCATAAACAAAGAAATACCAATAATTGCAGATGAATTTGTAGAAAAAGAATTTGGAACAGGTTGTGTAAAAATAACACCAGCACATGACCCAAATGATTATCAAGCTGGTTTAAGACATAATTTAGAAATAATAGAAGTATTTGACGATAGTTCAATAATGGGGGATTTAGTTCCTGAATATAAAGGAATGAAATCAATAGAGGCAAGAAATAATATTGTAAAGAAATTAGAAGAAATAGGAGCATTAGTAAAAACAGAAGATTACTCACACAATGTTGGAAAATGTTATAGATGTCATAACACAATAGAACCTAGAATATCAGAACAATGGTTTATAAGTATGAAAGACTTAGCAAAAAGAGCAGCAGACAGTGTTAGAAATGATGAAGTAAGATTTGTTCCAAAAAGATATGAAAAAATGTACTTTAATTGGCTAGACAACATTCAAGACTGGTGTATATCAAGACAATTGTGGTGGGGACACAGAATTCCAGTATATTATTGTGAAGAGTGTAATGAGATGAATGTAACAAGAGAAAAACCAGAAAAATGTCAAAAATGTGGCTCAACAAAAATACATCAAGATGAAGATTCATTAGACACTTGGTTTAGCTCAGCTCTATGGCCATTTTCAACACTTGGATGGCCAAATGAAGAAACAGAAGATTACAAAACATTTTATCCAACAAATACTCTAGTTACAGGATATGACATCATAACATTTTGGATATCAAGAATGATGACACAAGGATTAGAATTGACAGGTAAAAAACCATTTAATGATATAGTTGTACACGGAATTGTAAGAGACTCACAAGGAAGAAAAATGTCAAAATCTTTAGGAAATGGAATAGACCCAATTGAAATTATTGAGCAATATGGAGCCGATAGCTTAAGATTTTCAGTTTTGTCAGGAACAACAATGGGAAATGATATTAGATATATGCCAGAGAAGTTAGAACAAGCATCAAACTTTGCTAATAAAATATGGAATGCTGCTAAATTTGTAATTAGTAATTCAGCAGAAGAACAAAAGGTAAAAGAGTTTTGTTATAAAGCCTTTGAAAAAAATAAAAAGTATGAGTCAGAGTATTTTAGATTAGAAGATAAATGGATTTTAAATAAATTTGATAAATTAGTAGTAGATATTACTAAAAATATAGAAAATTATGACTTAGGAATAGCACTTGATAATATTTATAATTTTATTTGGAATGAATTTTGTGATTGGTATATTGAAATGGTAAAAACCAGAATATACAGTAATGACGAAGAAACAAAAGTTGCAGTAACAGATGTACTTAACCATATTTTAGCATCATCACTTAAATTATTACATCCATTTATGCCATTTTTAACAGCTGAAATATACAAAAATCTTATAATATTCGGAACAGAAGATTTAATAGTTGCAAAATGGCCTGATATTAGAAAAGAATTTGTATTTGATAAAGAAGAAGAAACAGTAGAAAAAATAAAACAAATTATAGTAGAAATTAGAAATGTACGAGCAAATATGAATATACATCCATCTAAAAAATCAGAATTAATATTTGTAACAGAAAAATATGAGAAAGAAATTTTAGAAGCAAAAGACTTTATTATAAAATTGGGATTTGGAGAAAAAATAACAGTACAAAAAGATAAAACAGGAATACCAGAAAATGCAATAACTATTATGCAAGATGGAATTGAGTTATATATGCCACTTGAGGATTTAGTTAATATGGAAGAGGAAAGAAAAAGATTACAAGAAGAAAAAACTAAATTAGAAGCAGAGGTTGCAAGGTGTGAAAAAATGCTTTCAAATCCAGGATTTGTAAATAAAGCACCTGAAAAGAAAATTCAAGAAGAAAAGGAAAAATTGAAGAAATATAAAGAAATGCTTCAAAAGGTTGAGGAACGACTTGAAAAATAATTATTTGTATAGTTCTTTTCTTTTTATTTATGCTATGATAAAATAAAAAATAATAAAAAGAAAAAAGGAGAAAACAATGGAAAATATAGATAAAATATATGAATTACTAAACAGCATAAAAGTAACAAAAGCTAATGAAGCATACATAAGTGAAATAAAAGACCTATTAACAGTAGGAAACTACTTTGAAGCCTTAAAAAAAATGAGAGACTTAAAAGATGAAGAAGATCAAATAAAAAAAGAAGAAATAGTAGAAAAAGAAGAGCAGGAAGAAGAAGGAACATATCCAAATCAATTAAGTAACATAGATTTAGAAGAAATATTTATAGGACTATTACTAGAAAATCCAAAATTAATAGCAAAATACTATTTTATATTTGAAATATGTATGTTTGAAGATGACGAAATGTTAAACATATATAAAAGCATATTATATAATGAAGGAGCAAAATACTCATCAGAACAAGCAAAAAATCGTTTTAACTTTTCAAAAGATACAGAAGAAGTATATGAATTAAAAAATTACTTAAGAAAACAAGTAAAAGAAAAAAACTATAACATAGAAGAAACATACAGAGAACTAAAAAAACTATTTATACTTAGAAAATCATATATAGAAACACCCGAAAAAAATATACAAAATAAAATACTAGAAATAACACAATATAAATTATATAACAAAATGTCATCAGAAGAAATAGAAAACACAATTGAGCAAGTAAAAGTAACACAAAAATTCAAGCAAACAGTATTAAGCGATAATCTAGTAGAATTTTTAGAAAGTGGAGATAATGAATTAGCAAATGGCTTAGACTATCCTTTCCAAATAATAACAGAAGTATTTAAAGGAATAAGAAAAGGAGAAACAATGTCATTTGCAATGCCATCAAACTCAGGAAAAAGTAGGTTGACAATAAATATGGCAGCATATACAGCATTAATCCATAAAAAGAAAGTATTAGTCATATCAAATGAAATGTCAGAAGAAAAAATGAAACTATGTTTAATAACAACAATTCTAAACAATCCTGAAATACAAAAAATACATGGACAAAACTTAAAAATAACAGAAGGAGAATTATTAGAATTCAAATTTAGACCAGATAATAAAAAAGAAGCAAAATTAGATGAACAAGGATATATTATAAAAGAAGAAGGAGAAACTCAAAAACAATTTATAAAAAGATTATCTACAATTTCATCTGACTTTAATAAAACTATAAAAGCGATAGATTGGGCAAGTAAACAAATAAAAAATTCAATTTATTTTATAAATATTACAGATCACACAAATGATGAGTTAAAAAAAGTAATAATAAATTATTATTATAAAGAACAAATTGAATATGTATTTTATGACACATTAAAAACTGATACAGACAATATTGGAAATCCAGAAGAAATAAAAAGAACAGCAACAATACTTTCTAATTTAGCACAAAATTTTAATATTTTTATATGTTCATCTTTACAATTAGCAGAAAACACAACAAATCCAATCAACCTAAATGTTAATGACTTAGCTGTTAGTAGAACAGTAAAAGAAGTATTAGATACTTTGTGTTTATTTAAACAAATTAGTAGAGATAGTTTACAAGACTATGAATATTCTTTAAAAGAAGTTGATACAAAATATTTTGATTTAGAAAAATCCGAAAATCCTGATGTTAGATATTATTCTTGTGTTGTTGATAAAAACAGAGCTGGTGCTAAACCTAAATTAGTATTTAGATTAAACTTAGCTTATAATAGTTGGATTGAATTAGGATATTTAAGATTAAAACATAAATAAATTAAAAAATAGAAATATATAATATGTAAAAAATATTCACATATTAATATATTTCTATTTTTTTAACTTCTTTAGTAATTATTGAAATAAAATAAAGAATTTAAGATAATAATAACAACAAAATCAAAATGGAGATGAGAATATGCAATTAGCAATAGGTTTATTAATACCATTTCTAGGAACAACTTTAGGATCAGCAATGGTATTTTTTATGAAAAATAAAATGAATATCAAATTTGAAAAATTACTTTTAGGATTTGCAGCAGGTGTAATGTTAGCAGCATCAATATGGTCTTTAATTTTACCATCAATAAATATGGTAGAAGAACAAGGAAAAGTGGGGTGGATTCCAGCTAGTATTGGATTTTTATTAGGAATTATATTTTTACTTATTTTAGACTGTTTAATACCACATTTACATTTAGAAAGTAACAAACCAGAAGGAGTAAAATCAAAGTTACAAAAAACCACAATGATGCTTTTTGCAGTAACACTTCACAATATACCAGAAGGAATGGCAGCAGGAGTGATTTTTTCAGGAGCAATAATTGGAAATACAGGTGTAACAATAGTAGGAGCATTTGTACTAGTAATTGGACTTGCCATACAAAATTTTCCAGAAGGAGCAATTATATCTATGCCATTAAAAAGTGAAGGAATATCAAAAACAAAAGCATTTTTTTATGGAACATTATCAGGAGTAGTTGAGCCAATAGGAGCAATTATTACAATACTACTTACAAATACAGTTATATCAATACTTCCTTATTTATTATCATTTGCAGCAGGTGCAATGATTTATGTTGTAGTTGAAGAATTAATACCAGAATCACAAAATGGAGAACATTCAAATATTGGAACAATAGGAGTTTCTTTAGGATTTGTTATTATGATGATATTAGATATAGCTTTGAAATAAAAAATTTATAAAACTATTGACAGTTGAGTATCTATTCACATATAATATAAATATAGTTGAATACTAATTCAACTATTAATTAAAATACAAGAGAAAAGAAGGGAGAAAACATGTCTAAAAATGAATTTATATGTGATTGTAATGTAATTCATCAAGATATAGTTGACAAAACAATAAAAAATATGCCAGAACAAGATACCTTTAATAAACTAGCAGAATTTTTTAAAATTCTTGGAGATACCACTAGAGTAAAAATACTATATGTTTTAGATAAAAACGAAATGTGTGTATGTGATATTGCAAATGTTTTAGGAATGAGTAAATCATCTATATCACACCAATTAGGAACTTTAAGAAGGTGTGGAATTGTAAAATGTAGAAAATCTGGTAAAGAGGTATTTTATATGCTAGATGACAACCATGTAAAAGAAGTATTTGAAATAGGTGCAAAACATATAGAACACAAAAAATAAAAAGGAGGAAAATAATATGAAAAGTAAATTTAAAATTAAAGGATTAGATTGTGCAAATTGTGCTAATGAGTTAGAAAGAACAATACAAAAACTAGAAGGTATAAAAAGTGTAAATATAAGTTTTATTACACAAAAAATGGAAATTGAATATGATGAAACAAGAAAAGCAGAAATAATACATAATGTAAAAAAAGTTATAAAAAAAGAAGAGCCAGATATCACAGTAGAAGAAGTTTAGGAGGATGTTCAATGAAAAAAAAGGAAACAAAAATTATAATAGCTATTTTATTATTTATAATAGCTTTTTTAATAAATTTCAATAATAAATTAATTAATAATATAATATATATTATA
>CAOSZT010000071.1:0-6877 GCA_948528155.1 uncultured Clostridia bacterium
CTGATGTTAGTGAAGAACAAAAGACAAATTTATTAACAAACACTTTGTAGACCAGGCTGGCCTCGAACTCAGAAATCTGCCTGCCTCTGCCTCCCGAGTGCTGGGATTAAAGGTGTGCATGTTTAATGATATTTTTATTTTATATTTCATTTATAATTAATCCTTTTTACATTTTTTATGTGTACTACTTTCTTTTTCCCAATAATTTCAAAATTCTATATCTTATAGAAAATATGATTCTAGCCAAAAATGGTAAATTTAATATTACAAAATTTTCAATAAAATATTTAAAAGTTTCTTCTTTGTATAATTTATAAAATATTGTCCACCTCTTGAAATTAAAGTATTTCTTATTTTCTAGCATTTTGTAATATTCTAGTGCTTGATTGTTTTGCTCTCTTAGTTCTTCTGGAAATCTATTTTCATTATTTACATATGTTTCAAATATTCCTAATTTTACATCTATAAATAAATTTCTTACATCATCCATTTTTTTAAATTTATATGTTGCTTTTCCAGTTCCCACCTGATTATTTCCATGTTGCCTATATTTTATATAAGTTTCTTTTATATAACCAATTTTTCCATATAAAGCAACTATAAGCCCTATCCAAAAATCGTGTAACATATATTTTGAATCTGTTGGAAAAGGTATTATTTTATTTAAAAATTCTTTTTTTGATAATATTGTACAACCAGTAATACAATTATATAAATACTGTAATTTATAATTTTCTATACATTTATTTATTTTTCTATCTATTTTCATATATTCATCAAAAGATTTATAAATTGTATTTAGATTTTCATCAACCACTTCTAAATCCCCAAATACTAAATCTAAATTTTCGTTTTCTAATTTTTCAACTGATTTTTGTATTTTTTCGTTTTCCCAAATATCATCTTGATCTGAAAGCATATATAAATCATTTTCTATATTTTTTAATAAAAACTCAAAATTTTTAACATATCCTAAATTTTTCTCTTGATAAAATATTTTTACTTTATCATTTTTTTCATATTGTTTTAATATTTCTCTTGTTTTGTCTGTTGAACAATCATCTGAAATAATTAGTTGTATATTTTTATATGTTTGATTTAATATACTTTCAATTTGCTCTTTTAAGTACTTCTCTCCATTATATGTTGCCATTAATACATCTACTTTTTTTTGCATTTTACTCCCTCAACTTTTAATTATCTAAACATTAAAATAATCTATTATTGCCTCCACAATTCTTTTACTTGCTAAACCATCTCCATATGGATTTGATGCTTTTGCCATTTTTTCATATTCCTCTTTATTATCTAATAATATTTTAGTTTGTTTGTATATTTCTGTTTCATTTGTTCCAACTAATTTTAAAGTTCCTGCTTTTATGCCTTCTGGTCTTTCTGTTGTATCTCTTAGTACTAATACAGGTTTTCCAAGTGCTGGTGCTTCTTCCTGAATTCCTCCACTATCTGTTAAAATTAAATAACTTTTGTTCATTAAATTATGAAAATCTACTACATCTAATGGCTCTATTAATTTTATTTTAGGATTTTCATTAAAAATCTTATTTGCTATTTCCCTTACTTTTGGGTTTTTATGAATTGGATATATTATTTTTACATTTTCATATTCATCTGCTATTTTTTTTACTGCTTTAAATATATTTTCCATTGGTATTCCTATGTTTTCTCTTCTATGTGATGTTAATAATATAATTTTTTTATTTTCTTCAAAATTATCAATTTTCAGATTTTCATAATCTTCTCTTATAGTTAATTTTAAAGCATCTATCGCAGTATTTCCTGTTACATAAATATTTTGTGATTTTGCTTCTTTTATTAGGTTTTGTTTGCTTTTATCAGTTGGTGCAAAATGAATATCTGCCAAACAACTCACCATTTGTCTATTCATTTCTTCTGGATATGGAGAAAACTTGTTATATGTACGAAGTCCTGCTTCTAAATGTCCTATTTTTGTGTTATTATAAAATGCTGCTAATGCTCCTGCAAATGTTGTTGTTGTATCTCCATGTACTAATACAATATCTGGTTTTGCTTGTTTTATAACTTTTTCTAAACCTTTTAAAGCATTTGTTGTAATTTCTGCTAAAGTTTGTCCTTGTTTCATTATGTTTAAATCATAATCTGGTTTTACATCAAATTGTTGTAATACTTGGTCTAACATTTCCCTATGTTGTGCTGTTACACAAATTATTGGATTTGTTTCTTTTCTAGCTTGTAATTCTTTTATTACTGGTATCACTTTTATTGCTTCTGGTCTTGTACCAAATACTACCATTACATTTATCATTATTTTCTTTCCTTTCGCTTTTCTTCTCTTAATTCTTTTTTTAGTTTGAATATATATTTTATATTTCCTTCATAAAATCTTTTCCACCTTGAAGGACTAAATGCTATTCTATATAACCACTCTAAGTTTAATTTTATAAATATTTTTGGTGCTCTTTTTTTGCTTCCAGAAATAACATCAAAACTTCCTCCTACTCCAACAAATATTCCTTTTTTAAAATCTTGTAAATTATCATATATTAGCTTTTCCTGTTTTGGAACACCTAGTGCTACTAAAATAACATCTGGATTTTTTAATTTTATATCTTCCATAACAGCTTGTTTATCTTCTATATAGCCATCCTGTGTTCCTACCAAATTTACACCTGTATATTTTTCTTGTATTAATTTTTCCATTTTATTCATTACTTCTTTTGTTGCTCCAAATAGATATATACTTTTATTATATTTGTTGCATAATTCAATAAGTTTTAGTGTCAAGTCTACTCCTGTAATTCTTTCTGGTAAGTTTATTCCAAACATTTTTGCACCTTTTATTATTCCAATTCCATCTGGAATTATTGTAGTGTTTTTATCTAGTAAGATTTTTTCATATTCTTTGTTTCTTTCTGCTGTTGTTAGTATTTCTGGATTTGCTGTTATTATGAACTGTTTTTCTTCATTTTTCAAATTTTCTTCTATTTCTTTATAAAAGTCTTGCTTATCTTCTTTATAGACTTTTTCTAAGTATTTTTTCATTTTCCTTTTTCCTTTTAGTCCATAAAGGACATATCTTTTTATTTTCTTCTGTATATTATACATTTATTTTGTTTTTCTGTCTAGTTTTAAATAATAAAAATATGACTTTCATAATAGAACTTTCCTATAATATAAAAAGGAATGTAAAAAAGTCCATCAGAAAAATGAGATTTGAGTTATAATTTTAACTTGAATCTCATTTCTCTAATAGACTTTTTTACACCCCTTTGATTTATCCAAATATTCCTTTTTTCTTAACTGGTGGTTGTTCATTCATAGTTCTTGCAAGCTGTGTAAGTAAGTCTCTTTGTTCTTTTGTTAATCTCTTAGGTGTTTGTACTTGTACTGTAAACACAAAGTCTCCTTCATTATTTGAATTAACATACTTAAATCCTTTATTTCTTATTGTAAATTTAGTCCCTGTTTGTGTTCCTTCTGGAATTTTATATTTTTCTTTACTTCCATTAACCATTGGTATTTCAAGTTCAGCTCCTAATGTTGCTTGTGTTATTGTTATTGGAATATCACATAAAACATTATTCCCTTTTCTTGTATATATATTATGTCTTTTTATTTTTAATGTAATATATAAATCTCCTTTAGGTCCTCCTTTACTTCCTGCTTCTCCTTCACCTCTTAATACTACAGTTTGATCATCATCAATACCTGCTGGTATTTTTACCTTTATTTTTGGTTGTTTTCTTATATTTCCTTTTCCCTTACAATTATCACATATTTCTGTAATAACTTCACCTGTTCCATGACAATTATTACAAGTCCTTGTAGTTTGAACTTGACCTAATATTGTATTTTGAACTTGTGTTACTTGACCTGTTCCATGACATTGTTGACATTTAATTGGGTTAGTTCCAGGTTTAGCACCAGTTCCATGACAAGTTTCACATGTTTCATTTCTAGTTATAATTACCTCTTTTTCAACACCCAAAAAAGCCTCTTCAAAAGTTATATCCATATTTATGTTTAAATCAGCACCTTTTCTAGGTCCATTGTTTCTTCTTGAAGATTGTCTATTACCACCAAATCCTCCTCCGAAAAAACTAGAAAATATATCTCCTAAATCTCCAAAGTCTGCAAAACCATCAAATCCTGATGTTGTATATGAATATCCTCCTCCAAATGGTCCTTGACCCCCTCCAAATCCTTGTGGTCCATCTGGTCCAAATTGGTCATACATTTTTCTTTTTTGAGGGTCTGATAATGTTTCATATGCTTCATTTACTTCTTTAAATTGCTTTTCTGCTTCTGCTTTGTTGTCTGGATTTGCATCTGGGTGATATTTTTTTGCCATTTTTCTGTATGCTTTTTTTAGTTCATCATCTGTTGCATTTTTATTAACACCTAAAACTTCATAAAAGTCTCTTTTTCCTGCCATCTCATAATTCTCCTCTTTCCATTTTTTCTTTTTCCTTTGCCAAATCTTCTAATCTATATCCCTTTCCACAATAATATTGTATCAATCTTTTTTGTTTTTCAGAAGCCAAATTACTTTCATATGTAATTTTTTTATAATAATTTCCAATTTCACTTCCTGCCATATATCCTTTATCACCAAGTAAAAATTCCAATGTACTATTCTTTCCACTCAATTCAAATTCCTTTTTTAATTCTTCATTGTCTTCTATTAACTTATCTGACAATCCTATATGTGAACTAATAGTTGGTGAAGAAATTTTTTCGCCTTTTTTATTAATTAAAAATACTTCAAATGTATCTTCCATATTTTTTACTCCTCTTTGTAATAAATTAAGTGGGTCAAAAAGGATGCACCCTTCTGACTCACTTCCTTTCTTATTTATCATCTTCTACTTTATAATCAGCATCATAAACATTTCCATTATCACCATTTGCTCCATTATCTTCTCCAGCTGTTGCATTTGGATCAACACCTGCACCTTGAGTTCCATTTGGATTTGCACTTTTGTATAATTGTTCTGACATGTCATAAAATACTTTTGTTAGTTTTTCTGTTGCTTCTTTAATTTTTTCAGTGTCATTTGTTTCTAGTGCTTTTTTAGTATTATCTATTTCTGTTTCAACTTTTGCTTTTTCTTCTCCACTTATTTTGTCTCCTAAATCTGTTAATGTTTTTTCACTGTTGTAAACTAAGCTTTCTGCATTGTTTTTAACTTCAATTTCTTCTTTTTTCTTTTTGTCTTCTTCTGCATGTGCTTCTGCATCTTTTACTGCTTTGTCTATATCTTCATCTGTTAAGTTTGTTGATGCTGTAATTGCTACATCTTGGCTGTTTCCTGTTGCCATATCTTTTGCAGAAACATGAACTATACCATTTGCATCTATATCAAATGTAACTTCAATTTGTGGTACACCTCTTGGTGCTGCTGGAATTCCTGTTAATTGGAATCTTCCTAATGTTTTATTATATGCTGCCATTTCTCTTTCACCTTGTAAAACGTGAACTTCTACTGATGTTTGACCATCTGCTGCTGTTGAGAATATTTGTGATTTTTTTGTTGGTATTGTTGTATTTCTTTCTATTAATTTTGTAAATACTCCACCATATGTTTCAATTCCTAATGATAGTGGTGTTACATCAAGTAATACTAAATCTTTTACATCTCCTGAAAGAACTCCACCTTGAATTGCTGCACCTATTGCAACACATTCATCAGGATTTATTCCTTTGTCTGGTTCTTTTCCTGTTATTCTTTTTACAACTTCTTGCACTGCTGGAACTCTTGTAGATCCTCCAACTAATAGTACTTTATGAACATCACTTGCTGATAAACCTGCATCTTTTAATGCTTGATTTACTGGTCCTGCAGTTGCTTCTACTAAGTCATGTATTAATTCTTCAAATTTTGATCTTGTTAATGTTATATCTAAGTGTTTTGGACCTGTTGAATCTGCTGTGATAAATGGTAAGTTTATTTGTGTTTGTTGTACTCCTGATAATTCAATTTTTGCTTTTTCTGCTGCTTCTTTTAATCTTTGCATTGCCATTTTATCAGTTTTTAAATCAATTCCATTTGATTTTTTGAATTCGTCTACTAAATAATTTATTATAGCATTATCAAAGTCATCTCCACCTAAGTGTGTATTACCACTTGTAGATAAAACTTCAAATACACCATCACCAATGTCTAATATTGATACGTCAAATGTTCCTCCACCTAAATCATATATTAATATTTTTTGATCTTGTTCTTTGTCCATACCATATGCTAATGCTGCTGCTGTTGGCTCATTTATTATTCTTAATACTTCAAGTCCTGCTATTTTTCCTGCATCTTTTGTTGCTTGTCTTTGACTGTCATTAAAATATGCTGGTACTGTGATAACTGCTTGTGTTACTTTTTGTCCTAAATAGTTTTCTGCATCTGTTTTTAATTTTTGTAATATCATTGCTGATATTTCTTGTGGTGTGAATTTGTCTCCTTCTATTGTTACTTTTTCACTTGTTCCCATTTTCCTTTTTATTGATATTACTGTGTTGTCAGGATTTGTTACTGCTTGACGTTTTGCTATTTGCCCTACTAGTCTTTCTCCATTTTTTGAAAATGCTACTACTGATGGTGTTGTTCTGTTTCCTTCTGCATTTGGTATTACTACTGGCTCTCCTCCTTCCATTACTGATACACATGAATTTGTTGTTCCTAAGTCAATTCCTATAATTTTTCCCATTTTTTAATCATCCTTTCTCTCCGCTTCGCTTCGTTCATCGTCAATCAAAATTTTCTTCAAAAATTTCGCTTGTCAAATCTTCCTTCGAAGCCTTTCCGCTTCGCTTCGTTCATCGCCAATCAAAATTTTCTTCAAAAATTTCGCTTGTCAAATCTTCCTTCGAAGCCTTTCC
>CAOSZT010000071.1:6976-11271 GCA_948528155.1 uncultured Clostridia bacterium
CGCTTCGCTTCGTTCATCGCCAATCTAAATTTTCTTCAAAATTTTTTTACTTATTTTCCTGCCAAAAAGTGGCGTCTCTTTTGGCATTCTAAATTTAATAACTTAAATATTATATTCTTTCAATTTATTGATTATTTTTTTATTATTCTCAATAAACTCTTTTGTAACTTTTTGTTGCCATTCTTCTTTAGTCATTTCAGCTAATTTTCTATTTGATAATTCTTTATATCCTATTTCTTTGCCAAACCAATCTGGCTTTTGAAAATCTTTTGCATTTTCTTCATTTGAAAATTCAACTTCTGCTGTTAATAGTCCTTCTAAATAATCTTTATATACATCAATTTCAACTTTTAGATTTTCTTCAATTGGTATAACTATTCTTTTCTTATTGATTTTATTACTAATTTTTCTTTGTTTTAATTTCTCATATTCGTCTTTTTCTATTTCACTTTCAATTTCGTATTTCTTTCCTATATCATATTTATTATTATACTTAATGTCTCCTTTAGTTTTTATTGTATATATATATGTTGTATTTTTATTTGGATATGTTTCTTGTACTTTCCTAATTCTTATGTGTGTATTTTCATCTTTATAAATAAATACTTGCTCTATATCCATTGCTTTTTCAATTTTTAAATCTTTTGGCAAACTATTAACTTCATATTTTCTTTCTATTTCTTTTTTCATACTCATAATCCTTAAAATTTTTATATTAGTTAGCAACTACAACCATAGAATGTCTAACAACTTTATTCCCTATTTTATAGCCTTTTCTATATTCTTGCACTATTTCTTTTTCACCTTTGCTATCATCTTGAATACTACTAACAGCTTCGTGAAGTTCTGGATTAAATGTTTCTCCAAGTGCTTTTATTTCTTCTATACCTTTTGTTTTTAACACTTCTTGAAATTGTTTTAAAACAAGTTCAATTCCTTTTTTATAATTTTCATCTGTGGTTTCAACTTTTGCTGCATTTTCAAGATTGTCTAGTATTGGAAGTATTACTTCTACAATATCTCCTAAAATTGAATTGTATAACCCTTCTCTTTCTTTTTGACTTCTTTTTTTGTGATTTTCAAATTCAGCTAATATTCTTTTGTGTCTATCTGTTAATTCGTCAAGTTCTTGTTGCTTTACTTGTAATTCACTTTTTTCTTTTTGTTCTTCATTGTTTTTTTCTTTTTCTAATTCCTCATTTTCTTCTCTTTCTGACATTTTTACCTCCACTTTCTAAAGTCATATAAGATTTGATGCAAAATCTAAATTTTAACATAATATCTTATTTTCGACCTTTAATATATTTAATCTTTTACATCTTTCAGTTTTTTGTTTATATATTTCATAACTGAAATTACTTTAGAATAATCCATTCTTTTTGGTCCTATGATTCCTATTGTTCCCAGGTCTTTTTCACCTACTTTATGTTTAAATGTAATAATACTAAAATCTTTTAGTTCTTTTTTTTCATTTTCATCACCAATATATACATTTATATCTTTTGCAAATCCTGAATTTAAAATATCTGTCATTAAATCTTTCTCATCAATTATATTTACAAAATTTTTCGCAACTGATAAACTATTAAATTCTGGTAATTCAAATGATTTATTTGTTCCTTCTAAATATAATTGCCTATCTTGTGAAATCGCTTTTTTTATTTGGTCTATAATTGGTTTTATCACTTTTACACTATATTTCATTTCGTTTATTAAATATTCTTGTAATGGTATATCTATTATCTCTAATGGTTGATGTTTTAATTTTTGATTAAACATATAATTTACTGTTTCAACTTGCTTTTCTGTTATATCTTCATCAAATTTTATTATTGTTTCTTTTACCATTCCTGTGTTTGTTAAGATTATTGCCATTAACATTCTAGGTCCTAATAATACAAATTTTATTTCTTCTATTAATAGGTCTTGATTACTTGGTCCTATTGCCACTGTTGTGTAATGTGTTATTTCTGATATTGTTGTTGTTGCAATTTTTGTTAGTTCTTCTATTTCATTCACTTTTGTCTCTAGTTTATCACTTATGTATTTTATTTCTTCTAAACTAATGTTGTCATCTTTTAATAGTTCATCTACATAGTACCTATAACCTTTTTCTGATGGTATTCTTCCACTTGATGTATGTGTTTTTTCTAAATATCCTGATTTTTCTAAGTCTGCCATTTCATTTCTTATTGTTGCACTACTATAGTTTAGGTCATAGTTATTTGTTAATGCGCTAGAACTTACAGGCTCTGCTGTGTTTATATATTCTTCTACTATTGCTTGTAAGACTTTCTTTTTTCTTTCTTCTAGCATTTTTCCACCTCTTTTTAGCACTCTTTATTTTTGATTGCTAATTCTTATATATATTATATCCTTTTTTAGCACTTGTCAATACATTGTGCTAAAATTTTTATAAATTTTTGCAAAAAAAAAATAAAATGTTAATGTATTAATATTAAAAACATTTCTGTCTAAAGAAATTATCTTTAATTTTAATATATCAACATTTATAAATTATTTTATATTATCTATGAAAACCCCTTCTTCTTTCACTTTCTTGTAATATTTTTTGATCCTCCCTGATTTCTAATCTTCTTTTATCAATCTTTCTATTAATTGTATCTACCTGAAGCTGTTTTTTAAATTTATTTCTTTCTATAGCTGTATTTTCTTTTATATATGGACCCTCTTCCTTAAAAAGACCTTTTGCTTTCATTTGTTCTATTTCCTCTATTTCAACACCTGTATGTGCAGAAAGTTCATGTTTCAAAGCTTTATGACCTGGAAATAAAGCTAATGCTAATTTTAATCTCTTAAATTTAGCTTGTAACTCATCAATTTTATTAACTGTTAGTTTTCCCTCTTCTTCTATTAATTCTCCAGAAGCTACCATGCCTTTTACAAAGTCTATATCAATCCCTACTAATTCAATAGGTATTTTAAATATATATACTCCTGGATTTTCATTTACATATTTTAATATCTCTTCTCTCTTTTCTTTACCACTTTTTTCAACAACATCTACCAAGCCTTTACTTACTACAACGTTTTCCATAACTCCTTTAATTTTATTGATATTAATTCCTGTTTTTTTTTGTATTTCCTCTAAAGGAATTTTTTCATACATTTCTGTATTATTTTTTAAATTTCGTTGCATCTGCCTATTTCTAGCTCTAATATATAACATTACACGTTGTTCATCACTTAACATATTACTCATTTTATTCCACCTTCTTTTATTAACTTTTCTATATCTCTATATTTTATTATATACTAAATTGCTGAAATGTCAATACTTTTTAGAGTATTTTACATAATATTATTTATTTTAAAATTGTCATAATCAAAATTCCAACTGTCTGTATGGCAAATAGATTTAAAATATTAGAAGTCAATAAATTATTTGTAGCTTCCACAACACCTAACATATCATCATTAGCTTTTTTATGATGTTTTTGTGCTTCAAAAAATGTTATTAGCTCTGGTAAACTAGTCATAAATCCTAACAAAATTCCAATTATTACTTCAGAAATATTAAATAAATTACATAATTGTTCAAGAGTATTTCCTAATAATTCTCCAATTATGAATAAAAATATTCCTGTAATTATTAAAATTGTACAATATTTAATAGTTTTCCTTCTATTTCCTTTTTCCCACTTTTTCTCTTTTTCTATTTCAATTTCTAATTCTTTATCTTCTTTTTTTAAATATAATTTATGAACATTATTATTTAAAAATCTAAAAAAAACATATAAAATTATAAAAGCTGGAACTATAGCCAAATTCAATTCAATATTAAATTTTAATAATAATATTGGAATTAATATTGTAATAACAACTAATACTAAATCAGTTTTTATAGCTTTGTTTCTTATTTTATCACCATTTTTATTCATAATAATTGTTGCTAAATATTGAATTAAATTAATTACATTTGAACTTAATATATTATATATACTTGCTCCTGATAATCCTCTAATACTTGATGTTGTAATTGTTAGAAATTCTGGTACTGATGTTGCATATCCTGCTATATCTCCTACTGTTTTAGCCTTCAGATTTAAGTTTTCTGCTAATTTTCTCAAAGTCATTACAAGTATGTATTTTGAAATTACTACTATTAATATTGAATAAAAAATAAATTTTATAATTTCTAATAACATCAAATCCTCCTTTTTCATAATTTACCCTATTTTATATTTTTTATAATTGTAATGTCAATATTTGTGTAAATAAATAATACTTTTTTATTGCTGAGTAGTCCAAAATGTTTAAATATAAAAGATTTT
>CAOSZT010000072.1:0-1708 GCA_948528155.1 uncultured Clostridia bacterium
CCTTTTTCCCTTTTCCCCAAGGAGTGTCCCCTTTTCCCGCCATTTAGGGATTTTTAGCAACGTCCCCTTTGTCCTTTTTAGCAACGTCCCCTCTGTCTCGTCCCCTCTGTCCTTTTTAGCAACGTCCCTCTTTCCCTTTTTCTTTCTTAATGTCTTTTATATGTATCTCTTGAAAGCCTTTCACTACTTATAATATTACCATTTTGCTTTAATGTTTTATAAGCTTCTGAATAAATAGCATTTGCAGTTGTACCAGTTATTCTTGATGTTATTTCTACTTCATAATCATTTTCTGTTTTTAAGCCAAATATTTTAAAATTAGCAATACCATTTTCAACAAAGCAAGTAATTTTAATAGGGTAATTTCTATTATTTTTAAACTTAAAATCTATAGCTCCATAGACAACTGTAGCATCTCTACTTGCATTGGCATATGATGGGACAAATTGATGATTACTTCTTTCAACTATTTCTAAGTTTGCATATAATACAGCATTGTATAAAGTTGTTGTTATTTGGCAAATTCCTCCTCCTAGACCATCTTCAACTCTACCAGAGACATAAATTGGTGCTTCTTTGTATCCAGCAGCAATTGTCCTTTCTCCAACTACTTTATTGTATGAAAATGTTTCTCCTGGCATTAAAACTGTTCCATTTATTTTGTTTGCAGCTAATATTAAATTCGTTGTACGATTTCTGTTACTTGCAGCATATTGGGTTGAAAATTCTGATAGTAAATCAGGGAAGGCTTCTGTTCCTATCATATTTGTTGTTATATTTGGTTGTAGAGTTTTTAAAGGTATTGTAAATTCGTTATTATTTTCTTTTAATAAGTTTTTTGCTTCGTCTAGTGTTATTGCAAAGTCTAAACCTGTTTCACTTGGATATATACTAAATGGATTTTGTGTGTAATATGCATCAACTGGCTCTTTATGTATTTCATTATATATAGAATCTATGTTTATTTCGTTTGGTGTTTGTTCTTCAGTGATTAGTTCTATTGATGTGTTTTTTAAATTTAAGTTATGTGTGTTTTCTTCGATTTGATTTGCTGTTTCTTCGATTTTTACAATAGAACCTGTAGATCCTTTTGTTATTATAATGTTATCTCCATCAATGTAATAGCTACTTTCAATTATTTTGTCAGGTAATTTTGATGAGATATCTTGTAATTTGTTTTTGAGTGTTTCTTTGTCTATTTTGAAAGAAGGCTCAATATTTATTTTGGAAAATAGTGCTTGTAGAATTGTTATATTATTTTTTAAAAAATTAGAGTCTTTGCCAATTTTTGAAGCAATTTCAACGGCTTCTTCTACATTAAAATTTATTGATAATTCTGATGGTGATATTGAGATTTCATAGTCATTGTGTGTTAGTTTTATTTCTTTTGGTATTGATGAGTTTATATGTTTTGATACTTTTTTGTAGGCTTCTTCTTTTGATAGTCCAGATACATCAACTCCTTTTATATATATTCCATTTATTATGTTTTTGTTAGTTGCATTTATAAATGAAAAAATACAGAAGGATATTAATACAATAAGTATAAATATTATTGCGAAATATCCTAAAATTATGAATATGTCTGGTAAACTTTTATTTTTTGCTTCATAATCATATGTAATTATGGCAGTTTCTTTATCTTGTGTTACAACTATATCAGGTCGTTCTTTTACTTCCATGTTATTCTCCTTTTAATATTATAAAA
>CAOSZT010000072.1:1718-11199 GCA_948528155.1 uncultured Clostridia bacterium
CCCTCCCCATCAGCCGCTCCCACCTGCAGGATTATTTATTTCTATTTTATGAAAATTTTTCAAGTTAATAATTGTTTTGCCTAAAAAGTTGTAAATTTTTATCTCACATTTTATATTATATCATAAAATAGTTGATTTTACTATACAAATTTTATAAAATTCACATAATATTGTCAAAATATTATTTATTTTTTTGATAATAATAATATTGATAAAACTTTTTTTATTTTAATTGTAGTTTGCAATTTTAGTTGATTTTTTTGAGTTTTATCAGTTAGGAGGATGTTATGTCTAGAAATAGTAAATTGATATCTGAAAATTTAAGAGAAGAAATTGCCAAAGAGTTAGGTGTTTATGAACAGGTTAAAAAAGATGGAGGAAGCTGGGCTGGTGTTTCTTCTAGGGATTGTGGAAATATTGTTACTAAGGCTATTGAAATTGCCAATCGTTCAGTAGAGAAGTAGTTTTTCTTGTAAAAAAGAGCCATAGTTTGGTTCTTTTTAATTTGTTTTAACATATTTAAAAAATTATTTATATATCAGCTTTTTGATTACATAACAATATAAAGTATATCTTGTAACATTTTTTTAATGATTGTTGTATTTTTATTGCCAAAAATTAAATAAAAGCATATAATTTATCAAAAGAAGTGGAGGGGTATATGAAAAAATTGATTATAAGAGATATTGTAGAGGTAACACATGGTAAATTATTAAATGGAAGTTTAGAAGCGGAAGTGAAAAATTTTTGCAAAGATACAAGAATAATTAAGTTTGGAGAAACATATATAGGTATAAAAGGAGAAAATTTTGATGGAAATATGCTATGGAAGCAGGCTATTGATAAAGGTGCTACTACTGTAATTGTACAGGGAGTAGATTTTACAAAAGATGAATTGGAGAAATTTCAAAGTGTAAATATTATAAAGGTAGAGGATACTATTAAGGCAATTTCAGATATTGCAAAATATAAAAGAAGTTTATATGGGAAAAATTTTCCAGTGGTAGGAGTAACTGGAAGTGTTGGGAAAACAAGTACAAAGGATATTATTGCAAATGTAGTTTCTCAAAAGTATGAAACTTTAAAGACACAAGGGAATAAAAATAATAATATAGGTCTTCCATTTACAATTTTTAATTTGGAAAATCATCAGGCAGCTGTAATTGAGATGGGAATGGATCATTTTGGAGAAATTAGTGATTTGACTAAAATTGCTAAACCAACAGTTTCTGTTATTACAAATATTGGGACTTCTCATATTGGTAATTTGGGTTCTATGCAAAATATTTTAAAGGCTAAATTAGAGATATTAGAAGGTATGGATAAGAAAGTTTTGGTTGTTAATAATGATAATGAGTTATTACATAATTTATCTCTAGATAGTAAAAATGTTGAGATACATACATTTGGAATAGAAAATTTATCAGAAGTAATGGGTGAAAATATAGTTTTAAATGAAGATAATAGTGAATTTATTTGTAATTTGAAAGGTGAGAAGTTTAAAATTAAAGTGCCAGTTGGTGGTATTCATTTTGTTTATAATGCTTTATGTGCTGTAACTGTTGGTAATCTTTTGGGGTTAAGTATTGATGAGATAATAACAGGTATAGAAAATTTTGAGTTGACTAAGAAAAGAATGGATATAACTGATTTAGAAAATGGTGTAAAAATTATTAATGATAGCTATAATGCGAATTTTGAGTCAATGCAGGCTTCTTTAAAGTATTTGTCAGAGTTGAAAAATGATAGAAAAATTGCTGTTTTGGGTGATATGTTTGGTCTTGGAGAATTTTCAGAAGAGCTTCATAAAAAAGTTGGCAAGGAGGTTGTTAAAAATAATATAGATGTTTTAATTTGTTGTGGAGATTATATGAAGTATACAATAGAAACCGCTAAAGAATGTGGATTTGATGAAAATAGTATTTATTATTTTAAAACTAAAGAAGAGATTGAAAGATTTATTAAAAAGTTTTGGAAAAGTGGTGATGCTATTTTGATTAAAGCGTCAAATGCAATGAAGTTTTTTGAAATAGCAGAGACCATTTTGAGAAAGGGTGACTAATGCTATGAAAAAACTCAAATTGGGTGTTATATTTGGAGGAATGTCTACAGAGAATGAAGTTTCTTGTGTTTCAGGTGTTTCTGTTATAAAAAACTTAGATAAGGATAAATATGATATTTGTCCAATTTATATAGATAAAAATGGAAAGTGGTTTGAGGTTTTTAATTTTGAGGAAAAAGAACAAACAGGTGAGGAGCTGGAAGATAAAAAAATTATTGATAATGTTTTTGAATTTTTAAAATCTTTTGATGTTATTTTTCCTGTTTTACATGGACTATATGGAGAAGATGGGACAATTCAGGGAATTTTTGAGATGTTAAAAATTCCATATGTTGGTTGTGGTGTTTTAGCTTCAAGTATTGGCATGGATAAAATTTATTCAAAGATTATTTTTGATAAAATAGGTTTGAGACAAAGTAAGTATGTTTATTTAATAAAATGTAAAGATTATTATATTTATAATGATAATGAATTTGATGAGAAAATTTTGGGAATAGATGAAGTTTCTAATTTAATTTTAGATAAATTAAAATTTCCTTTGTTTGTAAAGCCTTCTAATTCTGGATCTAGTGTTGGAATAAGTAAGGTTTGTTGTAAAGAAGAGTTAAAAAATGCTATTTTTGAAGCTTCTAATTTTGATAAAAAAGTGTTGATTGAACAAGGTATTGTCGGAAAGGAAGTTGAGTGTGGTGTTCTTGGTAATGAGGAGGTAGTTACTTCTTGTGTTGGAGAAGTCTTACCTGCTGATTTATTTTACAGTTATGATGCTAAATATAATAATCAAGAGTCTAAAGTTTTAATTCCTGCTGATATTTCTAAGGATAAATCTGAGGAAATTCGCCGTTTGGCTGTAAAGGCTTTTAAGGCTATTGATGGTAAGGGTTTGTCTAGAGTGGATTTTTTTGTTGAAAAGGATACTGAAAAGGTTTTTATTAATGAGATTAATACATTACCAGGTTTTACTAGTGTTAGTATGTATCCAATGCTTTTTGAAAGTGTTGGTATTTCATATAGAGATTTGTTAGATAGATTGGTACAATTGGCTTGTAATTAATTTATTTTTAATAGTATTATTTATTGGTAAAAAATCTATAAAAAATATAGATTTTTTTTTGTTTTGTGATATAATAGACCTACCGATTTTTGGGAGGATGTCAAATGAAATATAAAGATTATTATAAAATATTAGGATTAAGTACAAGTAGGGTTAGTATAGATGATGTAAAATCAGCTTATAGAGCAGCTGCTAAGAAATATCATCCAGATTTGAATGTTGGAGATAGTTTAGCAGAAGATAAAATTAAAGATATTAATGAAGCTTATAGGACATTATCTAATCCAGCTACAAAGAGAAAGTATGATAGAGTATGGAATTCAAGAAATAATGCTAAAAATTATCATAAAATTAAAGGTGCTAATATTTTTAGTATGTTTTTAGGTAATGTGGATAAAGCTGATGGAGAAAGTATTAAAAGGGATAAGTCTCCTGTAAAAGGTGAGAATATTGAGACAGAGATAAATGTTGGTTTAGAAGAGGCTTTTTATGGTGTGGAGAAAAAAATTTCTTTCAGGACTGTTGAAGGAAAAATGAAGACTTTTTCTGTTAAAATTCCTGAAGGTATTAGAAATGGTGAAAAAATAAGGTTAATTGGTCAAGGAAAAAAAGGTTTTAATGGTGGTAAAAACGGAGATTTATTTATTAAAATTAATATAGAGGATAATGAATGCTTTAGATTGTATGGTTGTGATTTGTATACTGATTTAAAGCTTTCGCCTTGGGAAGCTGCTTTGGGTACTAGAGTTGATGTTGCTACAATTGATGGTGTTACAAAGGTTTATGTTCCACAGGGAATACAGAGTGGTGAAAAGGTTAGAATTCCGAGTAAGGGATATAAAGATGGTAAAGGTGGCAGAGGTGATTTAGTGGCAGAGGTTAAAATTATGGTTCCTCAAGAATTAGAACTTGATGAGAGGGAAATGTTTGAAAAGTTGAGAGAGATGTCTAATTTTAACCCTAGAAAACGTTAATTTATTCTGGAATCCAGATATAAAAAATTGAAAATGTTATACAGTTTTAATATTTAAAATTAATAAATATAGTATGTGTTATAAATGTAATGAAAATTAAAGGATAAATTTGAATTTTACATAAAATATGATTGACAAAAGCTTGAAAATTAGCTATAATTATATTTAGTGATATAACAAAAGATGAACTATGGATAAGGCATAGAAAGGGGCGAAGAAATGGATAAAGTAGATAATATACAAGGGAAGCATTTTAGTATAACAGATCCAAAAGGGGTAAATACTGTTATATATCAAGTGTATAAAACTGAAAAAGAGTTTTTAAAAGATTATCCTAAATATACAGTAGAGAGATTAGAACATATAGAAGAAATAAGAGGAGATTTTAATAAAAAGACTTTTTATGTTGAAGATCCATCAAAAGATGGGAATATGTTAGTTATATTATCTTTTGGACAAGATAAAGTTGTTATTAATACAGGTATGTTACTTAATGATGAGGTTAAAATTACTAAAAAACCAACACCTTTTAAGTTTACAACATTATATTCAGAGAAAGATGAAGACTATAAAGAATTTATGTATACACCTAATTTTAAAAGACCTATATCAATTATAGATCCAGAGACTACAGAAGAGATAAAACCAACACTTTATTTTGATGAAAAAACAGAAGAAATAAAAGGAAAATGTAAAATAAAACCATATAAATCTTATTTCGTTTTTGAAATAAGAGATGGTGAGTAAGGAGGAGTGCCAAATGGCTAATATACCAAAGGATGTAAAAAAACCTGTAGGGATTCAAGATTATGAACATGTTAAATTATGTAATGTAGATGTTAAATTTTTAGATTATGAAAAGATGTCTAAAAAAGAAAAAAGTATTATAGAAGCAAGTGATAAATATGAGAAAGACATAATGAGTCTAGATTTGAAAGATGGAGTAACACTTTCAGTAAAGGATATGGATGAAAAAACATGGGAACGTTTTGAAAAAATGAGAGAAGCATTAAATAATAAAGAAAAGAAAGATTCTGATTTTAACAAAGAAAAACAAGATAATGTGAACATGAGATAAGTTAATATTACAAAAGATAGTGGGTGATTTTTATGAATTACAAAATAAAAGGTGCAATTAGAAGAAGTAAAAAAAGTTTTATAGTATGTGGAATACTATGGCTATTATTAGTCATAGTATTTGTTGCGCCAGTTTCATATAGTGTTTTTTTGGCAAATCAGGCAGGAAAATTTGCTTTAGATGTTTTTTTAGAACAGATATGTACAAATATAGTACATCCATTTGTAGCAATTAATGGAATATTTGCACAAGGTGCAGTACATAATTTTATTTCATTATTGTTTGGTTTTTCTATTTTTTATTTGATAATATTTTTCATAGGATTTGCAAAAGCAGCACCTAAAAATGAGTTTACTGATTTTGAGCATGGGTCAAGTGATTGGAGTCAGAGGGGCGAGCAATATCAAATATTAAGTAGAAATAAAGGAATTATTTTGGCTGAAGATAATTATTTGCCACTTGATAAAAGAGGAAATGTAAATGTTCTAGTAGTTGGACGGTTCAGGTTCTGGTAAATCTGCATCATATTCAATTCCTAATGCTTATCAATGTTTAGGGTCTTATGTATTTACAGATCCAAAGGGTGAGCTTTATGATAGAACTGCTGGATATTTAAAAGAGCATGGATATGAAATTAAAGTTTTAAATTTGGTAAGACCTCAATATAGTGATGGGTATAATCCTTTAATGCACGTTTCGTCTGAATTAGATGTTGATGTTATTGCAAATACAGTTGTAAAAGGTCAAAAGAGTGATAGTGGATCAGATCCATATTGGGATGATATGGCTGAGATGTTATTAAAGGCTTTGATTTATTATTTGATTGCTACAAGGCCAGAAGAAGAACAAAACCTTGCTAGTTGTGCTGAACTAGTAAGAGCTGCTAATAAAAATGGTGGAAGTAATTTACTTTCAGATTTGATAAATCAATTACCATATGATCATCCAGCAAGAATGTATTATAAATCAATAGAAATAGCCCCAGAGAAAACATATGGGTCAATATTAAGTTCATTGCAGTCAAAACTTGGTAAATTTGATTCTAAAGATATTGCAGAATTGACTTCTACTGATACTATTGATTTTGATGAAATTGGTAGTAAAAAAACAGCAGTTTATGTAATTTCTTCTGATACACATACTGCTTATGACTTTTTACTTACAATATTTTTCTCTCAAATGATACAACAGTTGTATGATTTTGCTGATAAAAATGGTGGTAGGTTAAAAGAGAGAACTTATTTTATTTTAGATGAGTTTGCTAATATTGGTAAGATTCCTGATTTTGACAAAAAGATTTCAACTTCAAGAAGTAGAGGTATTTCTTTTAGTGTTATTTTACAAAATATAGATCAGTTAGAAGCTGTTTATGAAAAATCTTATGAAACTATTATGGGTAACTGTGATACACATGTATTTTTGGGAAGTAACTCTTTTAAAACAGTTGAGTATTTTTCAAAATCTTTAGGGGAAAAGACTATTGGTAGAGATAATATTTCTATAAATAAAGATAAACAAAATCATAGAACAGGAAAGAGTTTGTCAGATCAAGTTATGGCTAGAGCTCTTATGACACCAGATGAACTTAGAAGAATGGATAATGATTTGTGTATAATTTATGAAAAAGGTATTAAACCTGTAAAGGCCAATAAGTTTTATTATTTTAAACACCCTATGGCAAGAGAAATGCAGAGACTTGAAATTAGCCATAATGATATTGGTGAGATTGATAGAGGAACTTGGAGGAAGTATAATCCATATAATCCTTATTCTGAAGGCAATGATGAAAAGGCTGCTCAAAATTTAGATATAGAGTCTTTAGATGATTTATTTGAGGATGATTTTGCTAGTAAAGATAGTTCTGATAAAGAGGAAATTTTGCCAAATAGTGATAATTTAGAAAAAATTTCTGATTTAGGTTTTGATGATGCTCCTGTTCTTCCTCAAGTTGAAGAGGAAACTTATGATTTACAAAAGGAGTTAGAAGCTAAGTTTGATGAGTTATTTGGACCTTTAGATGATAATTAAAATATGAATTTTTAAAAATAGCTACTATAATGAAAGTAGCTATTTTTTTAACTATTTTTTATGTTTTTATTGTAACTATTCAGATAATATTATATAACTCTTTTGCGGATATAAATTATTTTTGAATAGTTATTAAAAATTCTGTAAAGTTGTAATGTTCGCTTGTTTTTTTTGTAAAAATAGATTATATTAACTATAATATTATAAGAAATTAAGATTTTGGAGGAAATATGAAGTTTGTACATATTGCAGATATGCACTTTGATAGTCCTTTTGTTAATCTTTCAGATAAGGAAAATTTGGGAGATTTGAGAAGACTTGATCAAAGAAAAGTTTTTAAAAAAGTTATTGATTATATAAAAGAAAATGATATAGATTATTTTTTTATTTCTGGTGATTTTTATGAGCAGAAATATGTAAAAAAAACTACAATTGAATATATAAATAATTTATTTAAGGAGATTTCGAATACTAAAGTGTTTATAGCTCCAGGTAATCATGATCCATTTACTAGAAATTCTTATTATAGTAAATTTAATTGGAATGATAATGTTAAGATTTTTGGATCAGAAATAGAAAAGGTTGCTTGTAATGGTGTAAATATTTATGGATTTGGTTTTAGTAATTTTTATTGTAAATCTTGTGGTATAGATAATATTGAAATTGATGATAAAAGTAATTTGAATATTTTAGTAATACATGGATCATTAGATGGAGGAAATATTGAAGACAATGAGTATAACCCATTGTCTAGGAAAGTGCTATCTGAAAAAGGTTTTGATTATGTTGCTTTAGGACATATTCATAAATTAGATTATAATAATGAAACAGATCAAAGAGTTGTATATCCAGGTTCAATAGTTTCTTTAGGTTTTGATGAACTTGGTAAACATGGTATGATATGTGGTAATATAGAAAAGGATGAAATTAGTTTACAGTTCATATCATTAGATGATACAGAGTTTAAATTGCAGGAAATTGATGTTACTAATATTATCTCTAAAGAAGAATTAATTGAGAAAATAAATGATTTTATGTTTGATGAAAATACTTTAGTAGAGATTATTTTGGTAGGTAAAAGAAATTTTGAAATTGATAAATATGAATTATACAAGTTTGTTACAAATGATAAAGTCATTAAATTGAAAGATAAAACGAAAATTAATTATGATTTGAATATATTGGCTAATGAGAGTACTTTAAAGGGTTTATTTGCCAAAAAGATGTTAGAGAGACTGGGTGATCAAGATTTATCAGATGAAGACAAAATATTAGTGGAAAAGGCAGTTGAAATAGGACTTGATGCTTTGGAGTAAAGTTTTGTTTTTTTAATTTTTAGATTTTAAATTATGAATAAAAATTTTAATAAATTTTAAAAATGAAGATAATATTAGGAGGAATAATTTTGAAAATAAATAAGGTAATTATTAATTCTTATGGTAAATTGAAAAATAGAGAAATTGATTTAGATAGTGGAATAAATGTTATTTATGGAAAAAATGAAGCAGGAAAGTCTACATTGATTAATTTTTTAATTAATTCATTTTATGGAATTTCTAAAAATAAAAGGGGGAAAGAGGTTTCAGATTATGATAAGTATAAGCCTTGGGTAGGAGAAGAATTTTCAGGAAAATTAGAATATGAATTGGATAGTAAAGAAAAGTTTGAGATATATAGAGATTTTAATAAAAAGAATCCTAAAATATTTAATGAAAATATGGAGGATATTTCAAAGGATTTTAATATTGATAAAAATAGGGGAAATGAGTTTTTTTATGAACAGACTAAAATTGATGAAGAGTTGTTTTTATCTACTCTTGCTATAAATCAAAATGAGGTTAAATTAGAAAATCAAGCTCAGAATTTTTTGATACAGAAAATTGCTAATTTAGCTCAAACTGGTGATGATAGTACATCTTTTAAAAGGGTAATTGATAGAATAAATAGAAGACAATTAGATGAAGTAGGGACTGAAAGATCTAGAGAAAAACCTATAAATTTAATTAGTAAAAATATAATGGAGTTACAGAAAGAAAAAGAGGAGTTAGAAAAGTATAGAAATTTTAATTATCAATTTGAAAATGAAGAAAATAGTTTGATAGAAGAAATTGCTATTTTAGAGAATGAGAATGAGTTTTTAAAGGAGATAAAGTTATTAAATGAAAATGAGAAAATAGAAAATGAGAAAATTAAAATTAAGGAAAATATAAAAAATGAGAATTTGGAAAAAATTAATTTAATAAATAATAAAATAAATGAGTTTAAAATAAATAATAAAGATATTT
>CAOSZT010000073.1:0-1438 GCA_948528155.1 uncultured Clostridia bacterium
AAGGATGTAGATAAAATGTATAATATTTTTTTAAAAATTATTTGTTTAACAATAGTTCTAATAGGTGTTATTTTAATTTATGATGCTAGATTATTAACAAAAAGATTTTTTAGCTTTGGAGATCAAAATGAAGGGACATCAGGTTTGAAAATTTTAGGCTTTATTATATCAATAATTGGAGGTATAATATTATTATTTATATTAGCCAATTAATAAAATTGTAAAACGAAAAAAATATAAAAATTCTATTGACACAAAACAATGAATATGTTAATATAAATAATATCAATAGAAAATGCGGATGTGGCGGAACTGGTAGACGCGCTGGTCTTAGGAACCAGTGTCAACGACGTGGGGGTTCGAGTCCCTTCATCCGCACCAAGACGAGTTTTTGTCGAACTCTCTATAATACTTGATATAACTTGATTTCAAGATTATAAGAATTTGACAACACAAAAACTTAAACCGTTTCAAAAAATGAAGCGGTCTTTTTTTGACCAAAAGTCTTGAAAGAAGGAGGTTTTTGTGGTATTATGTTACATATAATTAAACAAGAAATCAATATGAGTAAAGAGTTACTCTCTAGAATTGAATGGACTTGCAAAATGAAAAAGGTAAAACCAGAAATTATAAATGGTTGCCTAAGAATTGTGGAACATACCAATTTAGCGTATGTGGAGCCACACCGAGTAATTATTAAAGATAAGTTATATTTATTCTTTAATGAACAAGATTACTTTTACATAGATAGTTTGGAAAATAAATATCCACTATCAAAATTTAATGAAAACATAGTGTAGCAAGTCAAAGCATTGATATTTTAGAGTTTTTAAAAATTGTACTATATTGATTTATTAATTGTATTTAAAAATAAGAAAATAGAGATAGTTAAAACAATAAATAAAAACTTTAAAGTGTCAATATAGTCAAATCTATGCTATGTGGCACTTTTTTTAGTGCCTTTCTAAAATTCATTAAATAAGAAAAAGGAGGTAATTTTGTAATGAATGAAGAAAGGAAAGTAGCAGGAATTTATATTCGTGTTAGTACAGAAGATCAAGTACGTGAGGGATTTAGTTTAGGAGAACAGGAGGAAAAGTTAAAACAGCTTTGTAAGTATAAAGAATATAAAATCTATAAAGTTTACAAAGATGCAGGAATTAGTGCAAAAAATATGTCTGGAAGACCTGCCTTTCAGCAAATGCTAGAAGATATGAGAGCAGGTAAAATCAATTATATTGTAGCCTATAAACTAGATAGAGTTACGAGGTCTGTAAGAGATTTAGAAGTTTTAATTTCAGAGCTAGAAGAACATCATTGCTATCTCGTTTGCGATAGAGATGAGTTTACATCTTTTTATGACAAAGTGTTTAAATCTGCGAATTTATAGTATATAGTTACTTGTTTATTTTGGTCAATTTCAATTTTTTCAATCAAG
>CAOSZT010000073.1:2845-10847 GCA_948528155.1 uncultured Clostridia bacterium
AGTTCATCATCTCTTGATAATCTACAATATAAAGCACAGTTATATACTTTTGTGTTACTTACTAGCAATTTATCCTCCTTTTCCTTTAGTAAGTTCCACCTATAATTTATGCTTTTAATTTACCATGATTTAATATAAAAAGCAATAGCCTAAATTATAGGTGGAAACTAATTTTGTCTAAAATCTGTATTTTTCTTATTTTTTCGTTAGTTGCATATTGCAAAACATTTCAAAAATCTTTGATATAGAAACTCTTACATCTTCAGCAGAGTTTTCCTTAAATTTGTTTATTATAACTATTTCATTTTTCTTTTTTGTTTTCTTACCCATGACAATTCCTCCTGTTCTTTCTAAAATGTAAAGAAAAAGACCTCTAATTAATAGAAGTCTTAAATAAAATATTACTAACTTATACAAAATCTGTGTTTGTACCTTTGAGTTGGCACTTTGATATTCATATTTACCGTTCTAGGAACATCAAATCCAACTGTTAATCCATTTACTAATGATAAATTACCTTTGCTATTTCTATGATAAGCACTTGAATTACATTTAACAAAATCATAATCAGACATATTATAGCTACGATAATAAGACAATTCAGAAATATCTTTTTCAAGTTGTGCTTGTAGTTCTTGATATGAATTATCTTCTTTTTTAGGTCGCTTATAAGTTTTATAATATTCTTTATTATAATTTGCTTTTTTAATTATAGATACTTTGTGTTTAGTTTCTTTATTTAAAGTATATCTTTTATCAGTTTTTATGACTTGCGATACATAACCTTGAGAAACTTCAATTTTTTCTGCAATATCTTGTTGTTTCAAATGATTTTCATAATACAATTTCAAAATTTCATCTTTCTTATTCAACGTCAAAAACCTCCTTTCCTTTAAATATGTACTAATATTTTTTACTTGCATTATTTTAGGCATAGAACCCCCATATAACGCTATTTATTTTTGTATATGTGTTGACATTTATTATATTTTGGTGTAATCTATTTATATATACGAAGTATTAACTTTTTAAAAGATAGAAGTAACATTTACGGGTTATAAATATATTACATATTTAAAATTATACTGTAATATTTTACTGATGTCAATATATTACTGCAAAATTTTTGAAAAAGTTTTTAGATTGGAGAAAAAATATGAGATTTGATTTAGAATATGGCTTTAATAATCAATCATTACCAAAGTTTGAAGAATATGAAATAAAAGTTATAAACAATATTAAATATGTTGTTCCAAAGTTTGATAGCAATAGTTATATGAATTATGGTTTAATTAGTTTTGATGATTATGAAGAAAATGATAAACCATTAATAGATTTTATAAATTTAGGAAAACTATCTTTAGAAAATGAAAAAGAAATTGATAGTTTATTACTAGACTTTGTAAATCAATATGGAATTTTAGGCTTAATTCATAATTTGCCAATAAATAGATATTATACATTAGATAAAAAGGTATTACTAAAAGAATTTAATAATGTAACAGGCAAAGAATATTATGATTGCTTTAATACAATGGATATACTAGATTATTTTAAAATATTCTTTCCAACAGCTAGTAAAGATGAAATAAAAGAACTAATAGAAAAAAGTAATAAACTTATTTGTCAGCATAGTATGGAGAAATTTATTACTCCAGATTTAAACGAGTTATACTATAAAAACGAAAAATACTATGAACAAGTAGATATGATAGTAAATTATGCACAGATGTTGTATAATATACTAAAAGAATTAAAGAAAGATAATGGTGAAAACATATATCATTCTTTAATTGAAAAACTAGAATCAAACCATATTAGAACTAATTTAGAATATAACGGAATTACAATACATGTAAGAAGTTTAAAAGAATATATAGATGAAGATTTTAAATTATTTGCAATAGAAGAAAAGAAATATTTGAAACTTTGTAAACATTGTGGCAAAGCATTTACAGCACCAAACCCAAAAACTGAATATGATACATTTAGCTGTAAAAATCAAGAAAATGTTTATAAAAGTAGAGCAAGAAATAAAGAATAAATGAAAATTGCCAATGGCATTGGCAAAATTGGAGGTTTTGAGAATGAACGAAAACAATATGCTAGATAAAGACTTTAAAGAGATAATTAATAATATTAAACGAGAAATTCAAAATACACAATATAAAGTTGCAATTGAAAGCAATATTAATTTGATTTCTATGTATTTTAGATTAGGAAAGATTTTAAATGATAATTATGAGTATGGAAATAAGTTTATAGATGAAGTTTCAAAAGATTTAAAAATGGAGTTTCCAAATTCAACAGGTTTTTCAGTAAGAAACCTAAAATATATGAAAAAGTTTTATCTTGAATATAAAGATGATGAAGAAGTGCAACAACTTGTTGCACAAGTTCCATGGGGACACAATATAGTTCTTATGGAAAAAATAAAAGATAAAGAAATAAGAAAAATTTATGTAGAAGGAATTTTGAAAAATGGTTGGGGTAGAAATATGCTTTCTATTCAAATTGATAGTGAATATCATTTAAGAATTGGTGCATCAAATAATAACTTTGAAAACACACTACCAGCATTAGATAGCGATTTAGTAAATTATACAATAAAAGATCCATATATATTTGACTTCTTATCTTTGAAAAACGAATACAAAGAAAAAGAATTAGAAAAAGAAATGATAAATAAAATTAGAGATGTATTAATTGAACTTGGAAAAGGATTTAGTTTTGTTGGAAATCAATATAAAATTAGTGTTGGAGGGCAAGAATTTTTTATAGACTTATTGTTTTACCATTTAGAGCTTAGAAGATATGTTGTTGTTGAACTTAAAGCTAATAGTTTTAAACCAGAATATACTGGACAACTAGGTTTTTATGTTACAGCAATTGATGAAACTTTAAAGAAAGAACAAGATAATCCAACAATTGGTCTATTATTATGTCGTGATAAAGATAGATTAACAGTAGATTACTCTTTAAAATCAATTAATGTTCCAATTGGAGTATCTTCTTTTGAAATAGAAAAATACATTCCTAAAGATATATTAGAAAAATTACCTACTGAAGAAGATTTGAATTTGCATATTGATATAAAAGATGAAGAAGAAAATAATTAGAGGTGTTAGAATTGAAAAAGATAATTAAAAATTCAATTAAATGTAATTTATGTGGAGATATTATAGTATCAAAACATATTCACGATAAAGTTACTTGTAAATGTGGTGCTTGTAGTGTTGATGGTGGCAATAGTTACCTCAAACGAGGTTTTGCAATTTCTAATGATGATTTTACTGAATTAAGTGAGTATATAGAAATGAGTGAAAAGATATAAAAAATAATATAATTGAATGTTAAAGTACGAATAAAAGTTAAAATATGTTGATTTAATAGGAAAAATAAGGGTTAAGTGCTTGTAGGAATACATAATATAATAGATTTTAAATTAAAATCATAGATTGCTTTTAAGGAGAAAAACATTATGATTGATGAAACAACAGCATTAAAAAGGTTTCGGAAAATAGTAATTGAAGCCCAAGAAAAAGGAGAAAAGGGTCTCTTAATTTGGAAAAATCCAGAAGAAAGAGAAAAGTGGGGTGGAAATGAAGAAGAAATGTGGGTAACAAATGCGTTTGAGGTACATGGGTATGCTCAAGATGGAAAAGCTTATGGAACTTACAGAAATATGGAGCTAACAAGGGCAATTCGTAATGCTTTTGAATGCGAATATCAGTTTAAGTTAGCTACTGTAGATGGCAAAGGAATTGTGGCTATGGCATTCCAAATTGAAAAATTACTTTCTATAGAAGGACATTTAATGTTTGCGTGTAGAGGTATGCTTTATGGACATCTTAACGGTCCGATTGTATCAATTCCTTCCTACCAAGTGGTAGAATAAAAGCGGAGAGGCTGTGTATAATAACACAGTCTCTCTATTTTCACTTTATTACATATATAACTCATATTCACTTTCTTTACTTTTTTCGTGTTTGATTTGTTTTTCTGCATCAAGAAAAGTATGAGTTTCTTTTTCAAAATCTCTAATAACTTCATCTTCAGAAGGTAAATCAAATTTTTTGCATATCCATTTTATGAATTTTTTAGTAGTTTCTTTAAATTTATCAATAATCTTGTGTAAATGTTGATTTTCTTTTTCTAGTTTGTGAAATTTATTTTTATATTGCCATTCTAAATTAAATGATTTATCTTCAAATTCACTTTCAAGTGTTTTTTTCTTTTCTTTATATTCATATTCTAAATTCTTAACAGTATTATGAAGTTCTTGATTATCAGCAATTATTGAATTTCTTTCTTTTTGGTATTTTTGAGCTTTATCAATAATTTTAGACTGTTTTGTTAATTCTTTATGCAATGATAGGTTATCTTTATATAATTCTTTAATCAAATCATCTTTAGGTTTTATAATTTTTTCTAATATCTTTTCATCTCGTTTTATCGAAAATTTACTAATGTCATTTATATCTGGAACTTCTGGTAGTTCAAGTTTCATTTCATTTAAAAGTTTTCTGGTATTATCATAATTTGTAATTTTCTTATATTCTTCAATAGTATAATGTTTTCTGTTAGTATCTTCAACAAACAGACCTCTTTCTAAATCAAAGCCTTTTGATTTAACATGACTAAAATAGGCATCTTGTAACTTTCTGTAACTATCTCTGCCTTTCCAAAAATCTCTTGCACAAATTTTATCAATTTTATTGCCGTCTTTATCTTTGGTATGCACAACAGGAACAAACATCAAGTGCATGTGTGGTGCTCCTTCATCAAGATGTACTACTGCTGATATTATATTCTTCTCTCCTAGATTTTTGTAATTACAGATAAATTTATAACATTCATCAAAATATCTTTTAGTTTCTTTTTCTCCAATTTTATCAAAGAATGCTTGGTCGGAAGTAAATATCATTTGGCACATTATGATACTATTACTACGAAGATGACCTTTCAAATTATTTTCTTTTATATATTTATCAAATTCTTTTGTATATGTGAACTCATTTTTCTTAATATAATAATTCAAATATGTTCTAGTAGGATCAATATCTTTATTAGAATGATTTTTTGCTTTTCTATCATTGTGAGTACCTTTTCCGTTTATTTCTGCTCGTGTTAATTTTTCATTTCTTACGATAGCGTAACTCATATTCTCCAACGCTCCTTTCTTGCTAGAATAAGTTTACTTGTCTAACACACTAGACAAACAAAGTTTATCTGTGTGGCAGGGAAACCCTACAACCCAAATCAAAATTGCTACTCGCACTTTTGATTTTCCTAACAAATGACAAGTTCATTTGTTAGATTTTCAATAAATTGCATATCTGCATTTATTGAAAAAGAGCAAAAAAAAATAAATTTTTCTTTGCTCTTTGAAACCTTGCTCGGTTTCAAACTTCCACGTTCTATGGCAAATAAATATAGAAACCAGAGGGAACGAGCTAAAGTAGAAATAGGTATAATATCCCCTTATGCAAATAAGAGAATTATTACACCTATATCAGAAACCGTCGGTCATTCGCCTCATTTCATAGGTAGTCTAGTAAGTAGCTTTGCTACTATAATTGCTGATATTATTAAAATATCTTGTTCATACTTGCCCAAACTTTTTACAATTACAAATCCATTTCAAGTTTTGCCACCGAATACTCTTTTATTATTGTGAGTCTGTGTTCTAAAATCTCACTCACGCACTTTGTATAATTAGACTACTTATACAAATACGAATGAACTTTATAGCATCGGCTCATCACACCAAACACTTTTTAAGAGGTGTTGCATTTCTCTTTTGAACATAAAAAAACTACTCATAGTTATAAAACTACAAGTAGTTAATTTGTTCCTATTAAATTAAATGCTAAAATGCTTTTTAAGGCATTTTCATTTCAAAGTAGAGTAACTTTTATCATACATAAATTAGTTCTTTTAAAACAATTTCTTCAGCTTGATTTTTAATTGCATTCATTGTTCCAACCCAATAGAGAATATCAGTATTTTTCATATTTTCTGTTAAATCACTTTTAGACTTTAATTGTTCTATTAGTTTATTTACTCTTGCTTGTGCTGTTTCTTGTACGTCTTTTAAATGTTTGTTAAGTTCTTTATTCATAAACATTATTATATAATCAGCTTTTTTGTGCTTTTTCAAATAATCGAGCCTTAATAATCCATATTTGTTAAGTGTAATTTTTTCTTCTTGTTCCAAAGTTAAGTTGGGAAGATAATAATCTCCAACTAATATATAACTTATTCCAGTTTTTTCATCTGTAAATTCTTTTCTCAATTCTTCATTTCTCATAATCTTTTACCTCCAATTTTTATTTATAAACTATAGGCGAAACTGTACTAAATTACAATATTTTCTTATTTTTGTCATAAGAAGATAGGGACGATGTAAATACGAGTAGTGCTAATGGTAGATTCTTTGTAAGAATGTTGACGGTTTTATCTCAGCTAGAAATTGAGATAGTATCAGAAAGGACAAAATTTGGTTTAACAGGTGCAATAAAGTCAGGTCATATACCAGGTACTTGTCCATTAGGTTATAAACGAGATACAACAAAGAAAATGGTCATTGATGAAACTACAAAAGATGTTGTTATTAGAATATTTAATCTATATTTACAAGGCAAAAGTTATCAGACAATAGCAAATATTCTAAACGAGGAAAAAATTTTAGAGCCTAAAAAATGGGATGATTCTACCATAGAAAAAATATTAAATAATAAAATTTATGTTGGAGATTATGAAAGATTTAAGAGAGTAGCAAAAGAACAAGGAAAAGAGCCTGTAATATATCCTAATGTTGTAGAGCCAATAATAACAAGAGCAATGTTTGAAGATATACAGTTACAGAAAAAAAAAAATCAAAGAGCATATTGTAGAGATAGAGTATATATCTTTATGCAAAAAATGAAATGTCCTAAATGTGGCAAAATAATGGGCAGTAAAGGAACAGGTGGTAAAAAGAAAAAGTATATGTATTATCATTGTTCAGACTGTAAAATGTATCTTCGTGAAGATTTAATAGAAGAACAAGTTATGCCAATGATAATGGATTTAATTGAATATGATATGACAGTTAAAAAATATTTCTATCCTGTTTTAGCAGATAAAAAAGAGAAAAACACAGATAAACTTGATAAGGAAATAAACACATTAAGAAATCAAAAGAGCAGAATAAAAGAGGCATATTTAAAAGAAATTGTTAATGTAGAAGAATTTTCAAAAGAATATAAAGCTATTGACGAAAAGTTAGAGTTATTAGAACAAAAACGAATAGAAACAATAGATCTAAATAAACAGAGTTTTAGTCCACAACATTTAATGGCAGATAGAGATGTAGAAAAAGAGAAATTAATACGTTCTAATAAATTTTACGATATGCTAATGGTAGAATGGAAAAACAAAGATAAAGAAGAAAAACAAGAATTTATTTCAAAATTTTTAGAAAGTATTACAGTTGAAAAAGATAGCAAAAGTAATTATAAGCTAGTTAATTTGAAATTAAGAAAAACATTTATAGAACAAATCTATAAGTTGATGCAAAATGGAATGTTTGATATGACTATTGCAGATGAAAAAGACAAAGAAGTTAGAACAACAGTTATGATGGACAAGCAAGAACTACAAGAATATATTGAACGATTAAATAACTATTATGAAGTATCTTATTATGAGATAGCAAGACTAGATGAACCAAAGAAAGGCTATCAGAAAAAATATCTTACGATAGATGAAACAAATAATAATGGAGAAAAACTTTTTAAATTAGTCGAACTAATAACAGATGATAAAAAATATCCACAGAAAAAAGCAAATAGAATTGTAGGAGCAATTAGAGTAAAAGAACGAGAAAAAGTTAGTTGAAAAAATTAATAAATGGAGGAATTGAAAATGGAAAATAAAGAATTAAAAGAAAACAATATTGAAAATAAATATGGAATTGAATACACAAAAGTTGGAGATTATTATATGCCAAATTTAG
>CAOSZT010000074.1 GCA_948528155.1 uncultured Clostridia bacterium
TATAAAATTAAAAAATATAAAAATCAAGAAAGAAGGATATTATAATGAAAAAGGAACAAGAAAATAAAAAAGAACACTCGAATATGAAATGGGTAATACAATCATTTATAATAACATTTATATTATCAGTAATATTTTCATATGTATCAACAAATGGAGTATCTAATTTAAGTTTAGTACCAGCAATTTTTATATTAGTACTAGTAATTATAATAGGCATACTATTTGATATTATTGGTGTAGCTGTAACTGTTGCAAATGAAGAAGAATTTCATGCAAAAGCTACAAAAAAAGTAAAAGGATCAAAAAATTCAATAAAACTAATAAAAAATGCACCAAAAGTTGCAAATATATGTGCAGATGTTATAGGAGACATTTGTGGTGTACTAAGTGGATCAATAAGTGCATTAATAGCCATAAAAATATCATCAGAATTAAAAATGCCATTTGATATACAATTCATATTAAGTGCATTAGTATCAGCACTAACAGTTAGTGGAAAAGCATTTGGAAAAGACATTGCAAATAAAAAATCAACAGAAATAGTACACAAAGTTGGAATAGTATTAAATAAATTCAGCAAAAAGTGAGACCGTTGGGACAGTCCAAATTTGTCTCACTTTTTTATCATAATATGTCGAAATTAATTTTATAGAAATAAATTTTTTAAGAAGAAAAAGAGAAAAAGTTTGAAAAATAATTATATAATATATTATTTTTAATAAAATTTCGTACCTTGAAGGAAAGGAATGTTAGTAAATATGAAATCTTTAATTACAGGAGCTTCTTCAGGAATAGGAAGAGATATGGCAAGAGAACTAAGTCGAAAAGGTTATGACTTAGTGTTAGTTGCAAGAGATGAAAAGAAATTAAATGAATTATCAATAGAATTAAAACAAAAATATAAAATAAATATACAAGTAATTTTAATGGATTTATCAATAGAAGAGAATTGCAAGGAATTACATAAAAAAGTATCAGATATAGATATTTTAATTAATAATGCAGGATTTGGAGATTGTGGCAATTTTACAAAAACAGATTTAAATAAAGAATTGAAAATGATAAAAACAAATATTACAGCATATCATATTTTAACAAAGTTATATTTAATTGATATGAAAGCAAAAAACAAAGGAAATATTTTAAATGTTGCATCAATAGCAGGATTTATGCCAGGACCATTAATGGCAACTTATTATTCAACAAAAGCATATATAGTAAGACTTTCTGAAGC
Source organism: uncultured Clostridia bacterium (assembly GCA_948528155.1). Lineage (GTDB taxonomy): Bacteria > Bacillota > Clostridia > TANB77 > CAG-508 > CAG-269. The sequence continues at coordinate 1,238 of CAOSZT010000074.1, forward strand.
TATTAGAGAAGAGCTAAAAAAGGAAAAGTCAAATGTACACATAAGTATTTTATGCCCAGGACCAATAAAAACTAACTTTAATAATGTAGCAAATGTTAGATTTCATATGAGGGAGGCAGAAAGCCCTGTTGTAGCTAGATATGCAATTAAAAAATTACTAAAAAATAAGTTCTATATTATTCCAGGAATAGATGTAAAGATGGGAATATTTTTTAGCCACTTTGTACCAAGTAGTTTAATTGCTAAAATCACATATATGGTACAAAAAAAGAAAATTGAAAAATAAAAAATTTTCAAAATCCCTTGACAAATCAACAAAAAAAGTGTAAAGTATATTAGCATTACAAAAAAGAAGGTAGTAATTATGGAAGAAAAAGTAAAAATAAGCATACTATGTGACCTATATGGAAAACTATTAACAGAAAAGCAAAACGAATTCTTAAATGACTACTATAACAACGACTTGTCACTATCAGAAATAGCAGAAAACAATAACATAACAAGGCAAGCAGTTAGAGACATAATAAAGAAAGGGGAGAAAAAACTTTTCGAATATGAAGAAAAGTTATTATTTATGAAAAGGATGTTGAATCAAGAAAAAAAGATACAACACATATTATCAGAACTAGCAAAAATAAAAAAAGACTCTTCTGATAAAAAAGTTGCAAATATCTTGGAAACCATAAAAAAAGAACTAAACTGTTTAGTATAGGGAGGAAAACAAATGGCTTTTGAAGGATTATCAACTAGACTGCAAGAAATAACAAGAAAATTAAAAGGAAAAGCAAGAATTACAGACTCAGACCTAAAAGAAATGTTAAGAGAAGTAAAACTTGCACTATTAGAAGCAGATGTAAACTATAAAATCGTAAAAGAATTTATAGCAAAAATACAAGAAAAAGCATTAGGACAAGACGTACTAAAATCATTAACACCAGGACAACAAGTAGTAAAAATTGTAAAAGATGAACTAGTAGAACTATTAGGAGGAACAGAAAGCAAAGTTAATTTTTCGCCAAATCCACCAACAATAATAATGTTAGTAGGACTTCAAGGTTCAGGAAAAACAACAACTGCTGGAAAACTTGCAAATGTATTCAGAAAACAAGGAAAAAAGCCATTATTAGTAGCCTGTGATGTATATAGACCTGCAGCTATTAAACAATTACAAGTAGTAGGAAATCAATTAAATATACCAGTATATGCAAATGAACAATCAAAAGATGTAGTACACATAGCAAAACAAGCACTAAATATAGCAATGTCAAAATTAAATGATGTAATAATTTTAGATACAGCTGGACGTCTACAAATAGATGAACAATTAATGGAAGAATTGCAAGATGTCAGAAAAAGTGTAAAACCACATGAAATACTATTAGTAGTAGACTCTATGACAGGACAAGAAGCGGTAAATGTAGCAGAAACCTTTAACGAAAAAGTAGGAATTGATGGAATAGTACTAACAAAACTAGACGGAGACACTAGAGGAGGAGCAGCACTATCAGTAAAAAAAGTAACAGGAAGACCAATCAAATTTGGAGCAACAGGAGAAAAATTAAGTGATATAGAAATATTCCACCCAGACAGAATGGCATCAAGAATATTAGGAATGGGAGATATATTAGCAGTCATAGAAAAAGCAGAAGAAGCCTTTGACTTAGAAGAAGCAGAAAAACTAGAAAAAAAGATGAAAAAAAGTGAACTTGACTTAGACGACTACTTAGCACAAATAAGGCAAATGAAAAAAATGGGATCATTCTCATCATTATTAAAATTAATACCAGGAATGAATCAATTTAAAGACTTAAAAATAGATGATAAAGAATTTGTAAAAATAGAAGCAATAATATGTTCAATGACACAAAAAGAAAAAAGAAACACAAAACTATTAAATGCAAGTAGAAGAATAAGAATAGCAAAAGGAAGTGGAACAACAGTACAAGATATAAATAAATTCATAAAATCATTTGAAATGACACAAAAAATGATGAAACAAATGAAAAACAAAGGCGGAATGAAAAAACTCATGAATGGAATTGACGAAAATGCACTTAAAAATCTAAAAATCTAAAAAAGTTATTAAGTTTTAAGTTAGCTGTTAAGAACGTATAAAATCAAGAAAATACATAAATATACAAAAAAGAATACAGATAACTTATACAGAATTATAACAATTCTGTAAAATAATATATATAGAAAAGGAGTGTCCCCAAATCCCGCAAAAAAGGGAAAAAAAGGAACGTCCCTAAATCCCTAAGGAGGTGAATAAAAATGGTAAAAATTAGATTACAAAGACAAGGAAAGAAAAGAGCACCTTTCTATCACATAGTAGTAGCAGATTCTAAATCACCAAGAGATGGAAGAATAATTGAACAAATAGGAACATATGACCCAATGACTAAGCCATCAACAATAGTTTTAAACCAAGAAAAAGTAGCTCAATGGATAAAAAATGGTGCAAAACCAACAGAAACAGTAAAAAAACTAATTGAAAATATAACAAAATAATTTAATAAAAGATTAGAAAATTATCAAATTAAATTTAAAAATATTAGATGAACAAAATGAAAGGAATTTTTAAATGAAAGAAATTATAGAAACTATTATTCTAGGCCTTGTAGATAAAAAAGAAGATGTTGAAATAAATGAAATTCAAGGCGAAAAATCTATAATATTTGAAGTAAAAGTCGCACAAGAAGATATGGGTAAAGTAATAGGAAAACAAGGAAGACTTGCAAAATCTATAAGAACTGTTATTAGAGCAGTTGCAAATAGAGAACAAAAAAGAGTTACAGTTGAATTTTTAGGATAATATATCCAAAATGTAAATATTGGAGTAAAAACATGCAAGAGTTTTTAGAAATAGGTCAAATTGTCAATACCTTTGGTATAAAAGGAATGGTAAAAGTAAAACCATTTACAGATGATATAACACGATTTGATAATTTAAAAAAAGTATATGTTGAAACAAACAAAAATAAAAGTCAATATGAAATTCAAGAAATAAAATATCATAAAGAAATGGTATTAATTAAATTTAAAGGAATAGACAAAATAGAAGAAGCAGAGCTTTTAAGAAATTCTTATATAAAAGTAAACAGAAAAGATGAACCAGAATTAGAAGAAGGTACATATTACATTGTTGATTTAATAGGTCTAGAAGTATATTCTGATAAAGGAGATTTGCTTGGAAAATTAGATGACATTTATAATAATGGAAGTTCTGACATATATGTTGTAAAAAATGAACTTGGTAAACAAATATTATTGCCTGCAATATCTGATGTAATAAAAGAAATTAATTTAGAAGAAAAAAAAATAGTTGTTCATATTTTGAAAGGGTTAGTATAAAATAGGGAGGAGTTTATGCAATTTGATGTTTTAACACTTTTTCCAGAAATGTTTAAAATTTTAAATGAAAGCATTATTGGAAGAGCAAAAGAAAAAAAACTAATAAATATTAATTTAATAAATATTAGAGATTTTTCAAAAGACAAACACAAAAAAGTTGATGACACTCCATATGGTGGTGGAGCTGGTATGGTATTAATGCCAGATGTTGTATATGATGCATATAATTCTGTAAAATCAGAAAATGCAAAAGTTATATATATGTCGCCACAAGGTAAAAAACTAAACCAAAAAAAAGTAGAAGAACTATCAAAACATAAAAACTTAATTCTTCTTTGTGGTCATTATGAAGGAATAGACCAAAGAGTTATTGAAGAAATAGTTGATGAAGAAATTTCAATAGGAGACTATGTATTAACAGGTGGGGAAATTCCAGCTATGGTACTAATTGACACAGTTAGTAGATATGTAGAAGGAGTTTTAAAAGAAGATTCAACAAAAGAAGAATCATTTTCACAAGGACTTTTAGAATATCCACAATACACTAGACCAGAGATTTTTAAAAATCGACAAGTTCCAGAAATACTCTTATCAGGTCATCATCAAAATATTGATAAATGGAGAAGAAAACAAAGTTTAAAAATAACCTTAAATAAAAGACCAGATCTTTTAGAAAAAATAAATTTATCTGAAGAAGATAAAGAATATTTAAATAGTTTAAAAAAATAAAATGAAGTACCAAACAAAGTAGGTACCGCTCAAAATTAAAGAAGGAGGTAAGTTCTAAAATGGATATCATAAAATCAATAGAACACGAACAACTTAAGAATAAAATACCAGAACTAAAAGTAGGTAATACAGTAAAAGTACATGTTAGAATAAAAGAAGGAAACAAAGAAAGAATACAAGTATTTGAAGGAATTATAATCAAAGTTCAAGGTGGAGGAGTTAACCAAACATTTACAGTAAGAAAAACATCTTATGGTGTTGGAGTTGAAAAAACATTTTTAATTCACTCACCATTAGTAGAAAAAGTTGAACTAGTAAGAGTTGGTAAAGCTAGAAGAGCAAGATTATTTTATCTAAGAGATAGAGTAGGTAAAGCTGCAAAAACTAAAGAAATGGTTGGAGCTAGAATTGAAGATAAAGAAATTATTGTTAAAGAAGACATTATTGACGAACCAGTTGTTAAAGAAGTTAAAGAGGAAGTTGTAGAAACTCCAACAACTGAAGAAGTAGTTGAAACACCAGTAACTGAAACTACAGAAACAAAAGCAGATAATAAAGCTGAGTAATTAAATTTAAATAAAAAAGAGTTTCAAAAAAACTCTTTTTTATATTATATGAAAGTTCTATTATGAAAGTCATATTAATTTATAAGTTGTAGAAGAACTTCCCTATAATATAAAAGAGATGTACACAAATTTATTGCATAAATTTGGCACACGAACAATTAAACGGGGCTTGAAAGAGCATTAGTTAATTTAGATAAACTTTAACAAGCCCCTATTGTTCTTATAAACTTACAAATTAATATCTTTATTAAAATTAACCATATCAAGAAATCTCTTCAAGTATCCCTCATCAATATTAGACCAATCAAACCCAACAAAATCAAGAAATTGACAAGTTAAGTTATTATCAACAAAAATATCAGAACTATAGTCAAACTTTTTAGAATAATTCAAATCAGAAACAATATATTTTAATAATTTTTCATTTTCAGGTAAATACAAATTATTAATAAAATTCTCATAATCTATAAAATTACACTTAAGTCCATAATAATTAAAAATATCTAACATAAGATTAATACTTACTAACTTATTTGAGAAAATATGAAAAATATTATTTTGCAAATTAGGAATAGTAAGTAACTTTACTATAGCTTCAGCAGTTTCATCAATTGGAGTAAACTCCAAATTTTGACTTTTCATATTTTTAGGTAAAACACCAAGTTTGGCAAGAGCAATTAATCTAGTATAATAAGCATTATCAAATTTATTTTTCTGAAAAACACCATCATTATATCTAGCCATTAAATTACCAAGCCTAAAAATATTAGCCTTAAGCCCCTTATATTCCTCTTCTAAAATTAATTTTTCAGCCTCAAATTTACTAGCAATATACACATTATCCTCATAATTTTGACCTATATAAAAATCATTTTCAGTAAAATTATAACAAATATCATTATCAACTAAATAATTACCACTAATGTTTGTAGTTGACATATGATTTAAAATAATATTAGCTGGTTTAGCAAATAATATCAAATTTTTAACAGTAGTTACATTTTCCCTTTTAAAGGTAGCATAATTGCCATAATGTTTAGTATTAGCAGCAGTATTAATAATACAATCAATATTTTTTTGCAAATTAGAATAATCTTCTTGAGATAAACCAAAAAAATCTTTAGAAAGTTCACCATTTACAACAATTATTCTATTTTTATAAATTTGATAATAATCATTATCAAAATAAAACTCAAGCAAATTCTCTAATCTTTTTTGAGGCATTTGGTTATATTTTTCTCGTATAATACAATATATAATACAATTAGTATTTTTTAATAAATTATCTAAAATATGTACACCAAGAAAACCAGTAACACCAGTTAGTAACACATTTTTAAAATTAAAACATAAATCTTCTTTAGATATATTATCAGGAAAAGATGTTGTTTTTGGTTTTACCATATAATTATATTTAGAATAAGAACTTTTTTCTGTATTAGAAACATATTTTGCCAGTAGTTGAACATTGGAATATTTATAAAAATCTTGTGTACCTAGTTTAATACCTTTTGCAAATAATCTCGAATTAATTGACAAAATTGCAAGTGAATCAGCTCCTCCAACAGTAAATAAATCATCACAAACACCCAAATTATTATTTTCCAAAACATTTTTGCAAATAGTTAAAATATCATTTTCTAGCTCTGTTTTTGGAAGAATATTATTTTTTGAATTTGATGTTGGTAAAGGCAATTTTGATTTATCAATTTTACCATTTGGTGTTAATGGAAAACTATCCATTTTTATAATTGTAGGAATCATATAAAAAGGAAGACATTTCCTCAAAGTTTCATATAATGTAGATATATCCAAATTTTTATTATAGCTTGTAATATAAGCAACTAATATTTGTTTATTACTAGAAGTTTCCCTTTGTAAAACAATAACATCAGAAATATCTTTATTTTTTTGAATATTTTTTTCTATTTCTTTAAGTTCAATTCTAAAACCATGTAATTTTACTTGACCATCATCTCTGCCAACAAACTCTAAATCTCCAGAAAAATTACGTGTTACAACATCACCAGTCTTATACATTTTATACTCTGAATTAAAAGGGTTTTCTAAAAATCTTTCTCTAGTCATATCAGGCATATTTAAGTAACCATCTGAAATTCCTGGCCCAGAAACATATAAATCCCCCTTATTTCCAATTGGAAGTAAATTCAAATTTTTATCTAATACATAGCATTTATTATTATTTATTGGTTTCCCTATTAAAATAGTATCATCATCTTTTGATAATTCATAACAAGTTGAACAAACACTATTTTCAGTAGGACCATACTCATTAATTAATCTAACACTTGGAAGTTCTTTAAAATGTTTTTTTACAAGTGAAATTGGAAAACTCTCACCAGCAATTGTAACAATTTTTAATGTTGATAAACAATCTAACTTCTCATATAATAATACTTTATATAAACTTGGAACAACTAAAAAGTGATTTACCTTATGTTTTACAATTTCTTCGCAAATAATATTTATATCCATTCTTTTAACAGAAGGAACAACAAGAGTTGAACCAGATATCAAAGGTGTAAAAATATCTTCTACTGAACTATCAAAAGAAAATGATGGTACTTGCAAAATAACATTCAAACTATCAAATTTATAGAAATTTTTTCTCCAAATTAATGTGTTTATTATATTCTTATGCTTAATTTTTACACCTTTTGGCTTTCCAGTTGTTCCTGATGTATATATAATATATGCGAAATCATCTGGATTTGCAATATTTGCAAAATTTAAAGGCACAGTAAAATCTATATTATCTAAAATAATTTTATTCTCAAAATTATATAAATCTTTATATTCTTCAGAAGAAATTAAAAGCTTACACTTACTATCTTTAAATATATAATCAATTCTATCTTTTGGATATTCTGTATCAATTGGAATATAACAATTTCCGCTTTTCATAATTCCAAGTAAACTAGCTATCATCCATACAGACTTTTTACATAAAACGGCAATTTTACTTTTTGTTATTCCATAAGAATTTATATTACTTGCAATAATATTAGCCATATTATTTAATTTTTTATATGTATATTTTTGATCTTTGTATATTATTGCTACATTATCAGGATGTGTTAAAACAGTTTCTTCAAATAAATCAATTAAAGTCTTAGTTTTATCATAAGAAAAATTTGTATTATTAAAATCCTCTAATAATAACTTTTTTTCTGTATCTGGCAATATTTTAATTTCAGAAATTGGCTTATTTATATTACTAATCATATCAAAAATAATAGTACTAATTCTATTATGAATAAAATTAATTTCTTGCTCTGAAAACAAATCAATTAAATAATCATAAGAAATATTATATACACCACAATTATTTATATCAGTTACATTTATAACAAGCTCATCTTGCATATATCCTACAAAATTCCACTCTGACTTATACTGAACTAAATTAGGAAAATCAGTATGTGGTCTCATATTTTGGAAAGAATATACAATATGATAATTTTGTACATTTTTTTCTGTTCGCAAATCCTCAAGTAAATCCATATATGGATATTTTGAATTTTTAAAATATGAAATACTATCTATTGCAAGGTTTTTTAAAAAATCATTTACTGATAAATTATCACTATTTTTAAATTGCACAGAAATCATATTAATAAACATTCCAATTGTGTTTTTCTCTTTCCCAACTCTATTTAATACAGGTGTCTGTAAAGTAAAATTTTCATATGATGTACATCTATATAAATATAAATTAATTGACGCTAAAAATAGAATATATGCAGATAAATGATTTTGAGTGCAAAAATCATTTATTAAAGTAGTTTCTTCAAGAGATAATTTATACTCAATTCTATTGGCTTTATATGTATTTGAAGAAGTATTTTTTAAACTAATTGGCTCTATATTCTCTAAGGACTTTTTCCAAAAATTTTTATTTTTTATGTATTTGTCAGAATTTATATAATCATGTTCTCTTTTTACAAAATCTGTATATAGTCCAGTATTTTCAGGAATTTCCAAGTTATTTAAAAGCCTTGTATAGTTTATAGTTATACTATCCATAATTAATCCCAAAGACCATGCATCTGTTACTAAATGATGAAATTTACAAATTAATGCAATTTCATCATTTGGAAGATTACATATAATAAATTCAAATAAATTATCATTATGAATGTCAAACATCTCTTGTGAAAACTTTTGTTGAAATTTTTTAAAATATTCCATTGTCTTTTTTGACATATCATGTATTTCAACATCAAATGGTTCAAAGTCTTTAAAATATTGCTTTGGTGTAGTTCCTCTTTTTATTATACCAGTTCTTAAAGCTTGATTATTTTTAACCATTACATTAAGAGCTTTATTTAATATATCTATTTGTATATCTTCTTTAAAGTAGATAGTTCCAACTATATTATTTATTGGTTTCTGTGTAAACTGCTCTGATATGTATATAGACTTTTGTGGATTTGTTAGTTCATATGTTTCTTTTTTCATTTTTTACATTTTTCCTTTTGTAGTTTTTTGTTGAATTATATAATTGTGTAATATTATTGTCAATAGATTACATAAATTATATTT
>CAOSZT010000075.1 GCA_948528155.1 uncultured Clostridia bacterium
TTCAATTTTTAATTTATAATTATATTCAATATTTATAGGATCATTTTTAGTGCCCAAAGTTCGCCAGCTTGGTGTCTTGACACCCTTTTGGCTGTTTAGGAGAAAATCTCCTAATACCTTTTTAGCCCTCTAGGAGAATATTTTTTATTCATATTTACGAAAAAAACTATGATTTAATTCATAGTTTTTAAGCTATGTATTTTATGATAATAATTGTTTTAATATGTTATCAATATCAGGAAAAATAATATTTTTCATACCATGATTATATAAATTTAATACCTTATTTGCTTTACTTATTATTTCATTTTGTAACTTATTTGATAGAGTAATTGCAACTTTATTTTTGATATATTGACTTTCTATATACTCTTCTGTTACTGGAAACATATTTTGTATTAGAAATGTACTATATGTATTTGCAACATATCCAAAAACTATTGTATCTATTGATGGATTTTTTCCTAATTTTATTTGTTTTTGAATTTTATTTTCATATATTTTTTTATATTTATCAATTTTAGTACTAACTGGAATGAACCATATAATTTTATCATTGTCTTTACTTTTAAAACAAAAATAACATGGTCTTTTAATTCCATTTTCTTTATTTTTCATTAATTCTGGATCATTTATAATATCAAAAAAATCATCTTTTACAAAATAAAAATAACCAACATCTATTTGCATATTTTTTGCTCCTTATATTAGTTAAGGCTTACCTTTTTTGGTAAGCCCCATTAAAATTTATTCACTCTCTCATTTATACCTCGCTAAAGAGGCAGCGACAAACACATTTATTCACTCTCTCATTTATACCTCGCCAAAGGGGCGGCGACAAACACATTTATTAAAAACAATGATGTTCTTAATTATTATATTCATAATACCACAAAATATGCCACATGTCAAACATTTTTAGTTCAAAAATTCACTTGACCAACTCCACACAACAAAAAAATCGACAACTAAGTCGATTTTTTTGTTGTTTTGTTTGGTTGTGTCTTGGTTTACTTGTAACGTATGAAATCGGGATTATAAAATTCCATATTGCCCATAGCATCTTCATATTGGTATAGTCCTTCAATGTCTGCCCATCCAAGGATTGTATCTGTTGTACATAAAAGGATAAGTATTGTTCCCTCAAATTCTTGATCTATTTGTGGTTTTTGCTCATCCTTTAACTGTGCAACCTTGCTAAATGGAATATATTCCATTTTTTTCAGGGTTCCATCTGGATTCCAATATGCTACACCGCAAGTATAACATATTATTTGTTTTTTATAATAATATGCATCCTTGTCAGCCAGATATTTGTCACCATTAGAATAGTATGGTATGTCATAGCATTTTACCACATTTCCTATATGTGTTAATGGATTGTCTTCAATAAATGCATCTACCTGACTATATGGACCTTCTAAGTCTTTCTTTTCTACTGAAAATCTTAAATGCCCTATTTCGCTATTGCTATAAAGAGATGTTGCATAACGTATAGCCTCAGTAAACTCATCCACTTCTTCATCCTTTATGCCACCATAACTAATCGCTCCTATGAATGTTGATAAATCTTCTGTCTTTTCAGGTAATTCTTTTAATACTCTGCCTAGAAAATCTCCCCGCTCACATTGAAAATCTTCGAATATTTCTTTATATTCTTCCCAAGTATTTGCGGATTTGCAGAGTTCATATGCCGTTTTATCAACTTCTGCTGCATTTACTACTATCATTTGGTTTCCTATGAAGCTAGTCATAAGAATTGCTACCAATAATAATGTTGTGATTTTCTTCATAATTGCCATCCTTTCTTGTCAACATAAACCAAACAAAACAAAAATGCTTGTAACTAGTAACATTATAACATAAATTATGTCATCTTGCAAGTTATTACAGCACTTCGTATGAGTTTTTATAACATATAGATAAGTTTTATCTATATAAAATAAGATACCTCACAGTATATTGCTCCTGTAAATATTTTTATTTTCTAACTATAATTTTTCTATATGGAAGTTAATCAACCTCACAGGTGTGGATTTTTCTAATTTCCAATAAATAAATCCAATTTTTTACTGGAATTTCAACATTTTATTAATTTTAATTCTATTTTATATAATTATAGGTGGTTTTTTCTAATTTCCACCTTATACTATAATTGAATCACTATAAGCAGATTATTATCCTATTTTCAAAATCTGCTCATACTCTACTCTTCCATCATTTATTGATACACTATCACTTATTATATTTAAATGATTAAAATTAAAATGAATATAAATATTTTTGTTTGTATCAATTTCAATGTAATTAATTAGTCTATATATCAAAACTTTGTCTACTTGTTTCATATTTAAAAACTCATTAATAATTCCTTTTATTTGAACGGAATCAATATTTTCATCTTCTTTTTCTTTTATAGTCCTTATTTTCTGTTGCATTTCATATTTCTTTTCTACTAAATCCTTTTTCTCTTCTGCAAATCTATTATAAAACCTCATATAGTCATCAGTAGATATAATTCCATTCAATTTATCCATATACATTTTATCCACATTTGAATTTATATTTTGAGCTTTACTTTCAATTTCAATCAGTCTTTTCTGATATTCATCTAGTAAATTAATATAATTATTTTTGTAATTTTTATATGCTTCTACAAAAATTGTTTCATCTAAATACATCTTACAAATATTTCTTATCACTTCAAGAATATTTTCCTCGAACTTCCAATAATTCATACTAATTGGATGTTTACCTCTTTTCTCATGACCTATACAATTTATATATGGATACATACTTCTTCCCTTTTGTGCCATTTGCAAGTTTCTTCCACAGTGATAACATTTTAGTAAACCTTTAAATAAATATTCGTGTTTTGTATATTTTGATGTATCTTTTGATTTTAGCATTAATTCTACTTTTCTAAATGTTTCATCGTCTATAATAGCCTCATGTGTATTCTCCACAATAATCCATTGCTCTACTGGATTGTCAACAACCTTTTTGCATTTATAAGAGATTTTTCTTTTTTTATTTTGCACTGTATTTCCTATATACACTTGATTTCTTAACATAGATAAAATAGTTATTTGATTCCATTTATTTGATGGTTTCTTTTTATATTTTGTTTGATGATAACTACTTGGATTTAATATTCCTTTTCTATTTAAATGATTCATTATATCTATACTTCCATGTCCTTGTGCATACATTTTAAATATTTCTCTAACTATGTCAGCAGAATAATTATCAATTTCAAGTTTTCCTTTCTCTGTTTCACTTAATTTATATCCATAAGGTGGTATAGATCCCAAAAACTGTCCACTTTTTTGTTTTTCTTTAAAAACACTTTTTATTTTTTTAGAAATATCCTTTGCATACATATCATTCATAATCGCTTTAAATGGACTAATGTCATTATTTGTACTATCTAAATATGTATCAATGCCATCAAGTATAGCAACATATCTTACATTTTTCTCTGGAAAATAATTTTCTAAATAATATCCTGTTTTTATATAATCTCTACCTAAACGAGATAAGTCCTTTGTTACAACCATATTTATTCTTTTAGCTTCTATATCTTGAATTAGTCTATTAAATCCTTTTCTATCAAATGTTGTTCCTGATACACCATCATCTACATACTCATCAACAAAGTCCAAGTCATTTTCTTCGAGAAATCTTTTTATAATATTTCTTTGATTTCCTATACTCTCACTTTCTTGTTTATCACCATCTTCCCTTGATAATCTTATGTACATTCCTACTTTAAATTGTTGATTGCTTAAATTTAGCATTTTTACCTCCTAAATTTAGCAAATACCTGTTACATTGATGTTAACTCTTCGTGCTGTGTTTTTCAAGTGTTTCGCTCTTATTTTCATTATTTCTTAAATAGTCTACAAATGACTCTTTTAGCAATTCTTTGCAGTCTTTTCCCTTTTCATCAAAACTACAATATATCTTGTTGTAGCATTTATTCTTATTTTGCAAATTACTCTTCCCCCTACCTTACAATCTTAGGCACATCATTACTAGCATTAATGTTTTTATCTATTTCATAGTATTTCTTTTTTGGATTTAATTTATATATCGATGAATTCCATTTTCTAAATGCTCTGTTATTAATACTTTTTCCTCCTGATAGTTCTATACTTGCTTGTATATGATTTTGCTTAAGTTGTTGATTTATAGCACTTTCCTCTTCTCTCTTATGATATATATATTGTTTTGTTTTATCAGTATGTCTTTTTTTATTTTGGTGCTTTCTTTGTTCTTTTTCTTCTTTGTATCTTGTGTCTTTAGTTACTACTCTTGAAACTTTGTATTTAGAAATATTTAATGTTTTTGCTATATCTACTTGTTTCATTTTATTCTCAAAATACATTTTTATTATAATTTCTTCCATATAAACTCCTGCAACTTTTTGCTAACAACTTTTTTCTATGAAGAAACTAATAGAGTATATAAATAGCTCTATTTAACTTTTAGTTTTTTATTTTTCATGCTCATTTTGCATCCCTCCTTTTTTGTCTATCTATTTATTAAGAACACGAAAAAATTTTTAAATGTTGCAGTTTTTTAATTTTTTCTATTCTTGCTTCAAATTTTTAATTTCTTATTCTCTACACAGTAGTTCTATCTATTTTCATTATTTTACTTATTTCATTTATACTCTTTTGTTTTTTATACAAATAAAAAAGCACTTCTTTTTCTTTTAAAGATAGTGCTTTTTCAATATTATATAAATTAAAGAAATCTATATTTTATATATTGTTTACTATAAATTCTATAACATCATCTGTGTTACTTTTTTCTTTACTTTTATTTTTTTGTTCCTCTGTAAGTTCTAACCAATATTGATTATTTTCTGGCATAATAGATATTGAATCTAATGGATAACCAGGATTTCTTTTTTCGCATGGTTTATCTACAAGATAAAAATTACTTTTGCTCCAACTATATTCTTTTCTTTCTTGTCCATCATATATTACCATTCCATATACCCATTTAGCTGTTAATTTTCCTCCATATTCTTTTACTAGATTTGTATAATATTCAATCATTTCTTCATCAGTTAATTCTTTTCCGTTTACTCTTCTAACATGAGTACCTGGTTGCTTTTCTTCTGGTAATTCTTCTATAAATAAACAATTATCCATTCCTATAGTTGGAATTTTTGCCCTTTCATAATATGCTTTTGCTTTTATATAAGCATTTTCTATTGCATTTTTTCCATTTTCATTTATATCTAGTTTAAAATCCAAATCATTTATTGTTATTAATTCTATTCCTCTTTCTTTTAATGATTCCTTATATTTTCCAACTTTTGCTTGATTTGTTGTTGCAAATAATACCTTCATTTCTTTTTATCTCCTATTCCAATTCTTTAAATCCATTTCTACTCCATAGCCACATTGGTGTATGTATGTCTATTGGATTATATTTTGTTCCTTTTAAAATTTCATTCCATCTTTCAATTACAATTAACTGAACATTACTTGAATTTAATTCTTGTTCAGTTATAATTCCTAATCTATAACTTGCTTTTACAATATGAGTATCTGGAGCAACTGTTAATTCTTCTATATTCTTAAATCTTATATCTGTGTATTGATATAACACATATAGCCAATAATTACATATTTTATTCCCTGATAAATATGGGAATTTAGTTTTATTTTCTTTTTGAATATAGTGTCTTATTTTATTTACATCATAATCATTAATTTTAAATAGCTTTCTTATATCGCCATCAAATAATTCATTAATTGTATTTGATAGTTTTATCCATATTTCAGTTTGTTTATTTTGTTGTAATGCTACTTTATATTTTACAAGTGCTTTTTGTACTTGTTCAAAACTTGCTTGACTCACTTGTTTTGTATCAAATATAAAGTTTGTTTCTTCATCTTTACAAGTTTGATTTGCACTTTCCCATAATTTATACGAATTTCTTTGATAATTAAGTGCCATTGGTAATGTAAAATAATTATAATTTTCTATTGTTTCTTTATTTAAATTAGGATTACTATCTTCTGGCATTACTTCGCCACCTAATAGTCCTTTTTTATACATATTAACTAGCTTATCTACATTTTTTAATATTTCTTTTCTATTCATTTTTATCTCCATATTTCTCCATTAATATGTTTTGTTAATGCCATGATAAAAGCATTTCTAGTTAAATCAATTCTTGATACTTCATCTTTTGTAAGAAAACTTATTCCTCCCTTTCCTTTTCCTAATTCTTTTCCACTAAATATTTTATCCATAACTTTTCCAAGTTCAGTTTCTTTTATTTCTTCTATATATTTATCTGGAATTGGAAAGCCTTGACTTGTTCCTACACTTTGAAGTCCTTTTGAATCCTCTATAACTACAGCATTTATATCAATCCACTCTCCTAAAAGTTTTGTAATTCCTGCTTCGCTTGATACATAAAAATCTGCTTCTATATTATTATTTATAGCATATTCCTTTATATTTTTTACTCTATTTTTAGCTCCCTGAAGTATTTCTTCGTTTATTGGTTGATCTCCTACATCTGAACTAACTGATATTCCTTCTATCTGTATATCATTAAAATATTTTTCAAATGCTTGTTTTACCCCTTCTATCTTACCTGGATTTTTTGTTGCTACTAATACTTTCATATATTTACCTACTTTCATTTTTTATAATTCTATAAATTTCTCCCCAATTACTAACTTCTTTTAAGCATTTATTCTGTTCTAATTTTTTCATTTCTTTATCTCTAAAATAAATTGTTTTTATTCCATTAGTTGATAATCTTTTGCATACATCATATGAATCATCTATCATAAAATCTATTTGCTCCTTTTGTGCTATTTCTAATTTATCATCTTGTTTCCAATAGTATTTGTTAAATGATAGATTTTCTTCATTAAATTTTTCTATTGCAATATCTTTCATTTCTTCTATCATTCCGCCTCTAGCAGAAATTATAATAAATTCATTTCCTTCTTTTTGAAGCATATTAATTACATCTTTTGCACCTGGTATTAATGATGTTTGTTTTGATAATTTTAAGAAATATTTATTTACGAAATTCATTCTTTCCTCTTCTGTCCAGTCATATCTATTTCTTAAATAATGTTCGTTTCTATTAATGATTCCATCTTTTTTTAGTTCTATAAAATCATATAGATCTCCATAAGTTTTTAAAACTCTTTCATAATCTAATATTACTCCATCTATATCTATTCCTATTTTCATATCATCCTCCTAAATATTCTATTATATTCCTTGTTTCATAATCTTATCATAAGTTTACAGATTTTACAATAAAATGAAAAAATTAAAAATATATAAGTAGATTACAGTTTTCGTAATTTCCTCATATATTTTTTCAATACAAGTAGTAATGTGTATCAAAAAATAAATTTTAAACACATCTACTCTAAACTTTCTAATAAAGTGCTAATTCCGTCTTTAAACCCTGTAATATAAAATTGTTCATACAAACTATAATCATTTATATGATTTTCTCTTTCTAATAGTTTTCTTTCTTTTAACTTTTGAATGATTTCATTTCTAATATCTTCTGGTAATTTTCCTAATTCATCTAAACTTATTGTATTATCTCTTTCTATCATATCAGTAATTTCATCTTTTCGAAATAAATACATTTGTTTAATGATATTTTTTAGTTCATATTTTCCTTTATTTTCTTTTACTAACAAGATTACTTTCCTCCTTCCTCTAAGGTTTGTGTGATGTTAACTCTGTTCTAATACTTTGTCAACAGTACTTTTAATTATTTTTTCATACACAAAAAAAATATCTCTTTTTTTATTTGAACCCTTGAAATTTCTGAGCAGAAAAATGATGTATTATCCCATTGTTTTATAAATAATACATCCTAATTGAACCCCATTATTCCTTCGCTTTCAATTATGATAGTCTAGTATGTAGATTTAATTAATCTACTGCAGATGCTGTTTTTCCAAACTTTGTGCATCCTTGCCCACACTTTTTACACCTACATATCCTCTTACAAGTTTTGCCTCCTGAAACTCTTTATTTTATTGTGAGTATATGTTACAAAATCTCACTTACGCATTTTGTATAAATAGACTGTTTATACTCATACGAATGAACTTTATAGCATCGGCTCATAACACCTGTCACTTTTAGCGAGTTTACGGCATCTCTCGTTGCACGAAAAAAACATTCGTATTTTCACGAATGCTTTTTTTGTGTATTAATATTTAGTTATTCATTTCGATACATTTCTCCTATTGTATAAAAATCATATAAATCTTGTTTTGACATATTGTCTGTATCTCTATTAATATAATAATTTGCTTTTTTACGAGCATTGTTCAACATTTGTATAAAATCTTTATGCATTTCATCACCTAATAATCTATGGAGAACTTCTCCTGTTAAATATGTATTAATAGCACTTGTTCTTAAATTCTTTGCATTTATTTTTCTTTGTGTTTTTATAAATGGATCTAATTTTGCATCTATCATATTATCTAGTTCTTTTATAATAAAATCCATATTGTCCTTATACATTTGAATGTCTAATTCTTTATCAATTCCATTTCTTATAACATCCGCTTCGTATATTCCTTGTTTTGTTGCAAGTTTTTCTAGCATGTCTTTTTTATACTTTGGAATTCTTACTATAATTGGAATTAGTTTTTCTTTTTCCTTTTGTTCTTTCAAATTTCTCCTTTCTTTCTCCTACAGCGAGAATCAAAATTGTCCTCAGACAATTTTGCAGGATCAGGGCGATATCTCCTCGCCCAATAACAGCCTAAAAGCGTGGTTTTTAGCGAGATACACATTTTTTTATTAGATGTCTATTCGATATCTCTAATATTCACCTTTTGCTAATTCTTTAATATAAAATAAAAAGAACACCAAATAATGTTTTCACACTATTTTGAGTTCTTTTCGTTTTATATTAAATTCTCAAAATTTCTTTGACTATAATATATTCTTCTTATTTCCATTACATTATTTTTTACGACATAAAATATTGTATAGTTCTTTACATTTATTTTATAATATTTTGTTTCTCCATTTTTGATTATTTTAAAAACTTCATATGACTCTGGAGAATTACTTCTTATCTCAATTTGCTTTATAACTTCATTATAAAAATTATCTGCTGCAATTTTATTTTTTAGTTCATATGTAATGTAATATAAAATATTATTAAATTGTGAAATAAATGTTGGAAGATATCTTATTTTATATTTTTTATTTGCCATCAATTATCCTCCTTGCCATTTGTTTCATTTCTTCATGAGAATAACATTTAGTATTAGGATTATTAGCTTCTTCCTCTGCTTCTTCTAAAGCTTTATCAATATCTATTACTCCAAATCTGGCTTCTAGAGCTTTTTCTTTGTCTAATACTTTTAACATTTCTGCATATTTTTCTAAACTCAATACTACCATTGAACCATATCCATTTTTGGTCAAATAAACTGCTTCATCTTCTTTTAAAACTAAGTCCTCTATTTCTGGATATTTATTTCTTAAATCTGACACTGGTCTTATATTAATCATAATTCACACTCTCCTTTATAATCACTATCAATATTTTATCATTATTTTATCTTAAAATCAATCATTTATACAAAATAATTCCTATTTCTCCAATATTAATTGTTATTAAAAAAGAACACCTGGTACTCCTTATAAATTATTTACTAATTTTTCTATGAATATTCTTCTATAAGTTTTAATATTTCTTCTGCTAATTCTCTAATGTAATTTTAATGTTTTGAACTCAAATTTTCATTAGATTGAAAATACTTCTACTCTAACACTATAAGTTAAAGTCCAGTATTAACAGGTAATTGCTAACTTTTATTTATTCTTTATTAAAATTGGAAATTACGAAAGACCACAGGTGTGGACTTAAATTTACAATTTCCTGCTAACTGGGAAAATGCAAAAGAAATAAAATATTCACAAGGCTTTGATAAACCAGCTCCTCGTGACTTTGTTGGTTTTGGTCCTTTAACTGAACCTGAAGCTTTATCTATTTACAATTTTACACTTTCTCATAATTTTGATTTAGTAATTTCTTATCATACGCAAGGTCAAGAAATTTACTGGAATTTTCAAAACATTAACCCGCCTCGTGGTTTTGAAATTGGAACACATTTTGCAAATTCTAGTGGCTACTTACTGACAAATGTACCTTATAATTCTAGCTTTGCAGGATATAAAGATTGGTTTATTCTAGAATTCAATCGCCCTCGGTTATACTATTGAAGCTGGTATTGGAGAAAATCCCTTGCCAATTTCTCAGTTTGATAAGATCTACAATGACAACTTAGGTATATTAATTTTAGGAGCAGTTTTATAAAATAAAACTACTCTTAAAACTTATATAACACAAAAAGAATAAAATATAAAAAAATATCTA
>CAOSZT010000076.1 GCA_948528155.1 uncultured Clostridia bacterium
AAGACAGTCCCACCGCAATGCCCTCCACTCCTTGAGCGAGAAGCAAAGGAATAAAAATTATATAAATATGGAGGTAAAAAATGAACAACAAAAATATGAAAGAAAGAGAAGAAATACATAAAGCGATATGGTCAATAGCAGACGATTTAAGAGGATCAGTTGATGGATGGGATTTTAAACAATATATTTTAGGTATAATGTTTTATAGATATATATCTGAAAATATAACAAATTACATAAATGAAGGAGAAAGAAGAGCAGGAGATACAACTTTTGATTATGCAAAATTAACAGATGAAATAGCAGAAACAGAAAGAAAAAACTTAGTAAAAGAAAAGGGATTTTTCATACTTCCTTCAGAATTATTTTGCAATATATGTAAAAAAGCTAAAGAAGACGAAAATTTAAACGAAACACTAGAAAAAATATTTAATAATATCGAAAATAGTGCAACTGGAAGTGAAAGTGAAGATAACTTTTCAGGACTATTTGATGATATTGATGTAAATAATAACAAACTAGGAGCAACAGTTACTAAAAGAAATGAAAAACTTGTTAAAATTCTTGATGGAATAGCAAATATCAATTTAGGAAAATATCAAGATAATAATATAGACGCCTTTGGAGACGCATATGAATTTTTAATGTCAATGTATGCCTCTAATGCAGGAAAATCAGGAGGAGAGTTCTATACACCACAAGAAGTTAGTGAATTATTAACTAAACTAGCCATAGTCGGAAAAAAATCAGTAAATAAAGTATATGACCCAGCATGTGGATCAGGATCATTATTACTAAAATCAGAAAAAATACTAGGTAAAGAAAATGTTATAAATGGTTTTTATGGACAAGAAATAAATATAACTACATATAACCTTTGTAGAATAAATATGTTTTTACATGATATAGGATATGATAAATTTGATATTGCATGTGAAGACACATTAATTTCACCACAACACTGGGATAATGAGCCATTTGATGTAATTGTTTCAAATCCACCATACTCAATAAAATGGGCAGGAGATGAAAATAGCCTATTAATAAATGACACTCGTTATTCTCCAGCAGGAGTACTTGCACCAAAATCAAAAGCAGACTTTGCATTTATAATGCACTCACTTTCATGGCTTGCAGAAAATGGAACAGCTTCAATAGTTTGCTTCCCAGGAATATTATATAGAGGCGGAGCAGAGCAAAAAATTAGAAAATATTTAATAGATAATAATTTTGTAGATTGTATTATTCAATTACCAGATAATTTATTTTTTGGCACAAGTATAGCAACGTGTATTATGGTTTTAAAGAAAAGCAAAAACGATAATAGTACATTATTTATTGATGCCACAAAAGAATGTGTAAAAGTAACAAATAATAATAAATTAACAGATGAAAACATTGATAATATAGTAAAAATATTTACAGACAGAACAGATATAGAATATGTGGCAAAATTAGTATCAAATAAAGAAATTGAAGAAAATGATTATAATCTATCAGTTTCAACCTATGTAGAAAAAGAAGACACAAGGGAGAAGATAGATATTGTTGAACTAAACAAAGAAATAGAGGAGATAGTTGCAAGAGAACAAGTGCTTCGTGATGAAATAAATAAAATTATTTCAGAAATCGAGGTGTAATAATGAGTAAAATAGATGAATTAATAGAAAAATTATGTCCTAATGGAGTTGAATATTATGAGTTGGGAAAAATAGGAAAATTTTATGGAGGACTTACAGGAAAATCTAAAAATGATTTTTTACAAGGTAATGCTAAATTTATAACATATAAAAATGTTTATTTAAATCCTTCATTACAAATAGATGTAAATGATAAGGTAAATATAAAAGAAAATGAAAATCAAAGGACACTAGAATATGGAGATATTATATTTACAGGTTCATCAGAAACACCAGACGAATGTGGAATTTCATCAGTCTTAACAGAAAGAACAGATGAGAAATTATATTTAAATAGCTTTTGCTTTATTTATAGATTAAATGATATTTCTATATTAAATCCACATTTTGCAAAACATCTTTTTCGTTCAAATAAATTAAGATACCAGATAGGAAAAACAGCAAGTGGAGTAACGAGATATAATGTTTCTAAAAAATTAATGGAAAAAGTACACATTCCTATACCTCCGTTGGAAGTACAGTATGAAATTGTCCATATTTTAGACAATTTCACATTACTTACATCAGAGCTTACATCAGAGCTGAAAGCAAGACAAAAGCAATATAAATATTATGAAGAGATATTGTTAAGAAATAGAAATATAATGGCTAAATTAGATGATATTTGTAATATATGTGCAGGAGGAACACCATCAAAAACAAAATCAGAATATTGGGATAATGGTACAATAAAATGGTTAGGGTCAACTGTTTGTAAAAATAAAAAATTTGTAGATGAAGTTACAGATTATATTACAGAATTAGGTTTGAAAAAGTCATCTGCAAAATTAATGAAAAAAAATACAACCTTGATTGCTATGGTTGGAGCTACAATTGGAAAAGTTTCATTTTTAAATTTTGAAGCTACAACAAATCAAAATGTTGCTTGTTTATATCCAAAAGATGAAAATAAATTAAATACTAGTTATTTATATTATGCATGTAAAAGTTTATACTCTCAATTTTTAAAATTATCTAATGGAAAATTTGCTATAGCAAGTCTAAGTTTTATTAAAGAATTACAAATTCCTATACCATCACTTGAAGAACAAAAAAGAACTGTAAAAATATTAGATAGATTTGACAAGTTATGTAATGATATATCAGAAGGTTTACCAGCAGAAATCGAAGCAAGGCAAAAACAATACGAATATTACAGAGATAAACTATTAACATTTAAGGAGCTAAAAGTAAATGAGTAAATATAATGTAGTAATGGAAATGAGTAATTCGACAGTAGTAACAGAATATGAGCCACTAAAAAGAAAATCAGAAGCTTACCAAAGTGAAGCGGAACTTGAAAAAGAATTTATAAAAATGCTTAGAGAACAAGGATATGACTATTTAGAAATACACAATTCAGAAACTCTTATTAAAAATCTACGTAAACAACTAGAAAAACTAAACGATTATCAATTTAGCGACAGTGAATGGACAAGATTTTTCAATAATAGTATTGCCAATAAAAATGATGGCATAGTTGAAAAAACTAGAAAAATCCAAGAAGATTATATTCAAGTATTAAAAAGAGATGATGGAACAAGTAAAAATATCTATTTACTAGACAAGAAAAACATACATAACAATAAACTACAAGTAATAAATCAATATGTAGAAAATAACGGAAATTATAATAATAGATATGATGTAACAATATTAGTAAATGGACTACCACTTGTCCATATTGAATTAAAAAGACGAGGAATAGCACTAAAAGAAGCATTTAATCAAATAAACAGATACCAAAGAGACAGTTTTTGGGCAGGTAGTGGACTATATGAATACATACAAATATTTGTAATTTCAAATGGAACTAATACAAAATATTATTCCAACACTACAAGAGAAAGCCACATAAAAAAACAACAAACAACTAGAAATAAAAGCAAAAAAACAAGTAATAGTTTTGAATTTACTTCATATTGGGCTTATAACAACAATAAAGTAATAGCAGATTTAGTTGAATTTACAAGAACATTTTTCTCAAAACATACAATTTTAAGCATATTAACAAAATATTGTGTATTTACATCAGAAGAATTATTACTTGTTATGAGACCATATCAAATTGTAGCTACTGAAAGAATACTAGATAAAATTAAAATATCAACTAATTATAAAAAAATGGGAACAATTGAAGCAGGAGGATATATTTGGCATACAACAGGATCGGGAAAAACTCTAACATCTTTTAAAACAGCACAGCTTGCAACAGAGCTTGAATATATAGACAAAGTATTATTTGTTGTTGATAGAAAAGATTTAGATTATCAAACAATGAGAGAATATGATAGATTTGAAAAAGGTGCAGCAAATGGCA
This sequence comes from uncultured Clostridia bacterium, assembly GCA_948528155.1. Classification (GTDB taxonomy): domain Bacteria; phylum Bacillota; class Clostridia; order TANB77; family CAG-508; genus CAG-269. The sequence goes on from CAOSZT010000076.1 coordinate 4,000, forward strand.
ATAGAAGTACCAAAATATTAAAAAAGCAACTAGAAGACAATACTTCAAGAATTATAGTTACTACAATTCAAAAATTAAGTAAATTTGTAAAAAGAAATGCAAATCATCCAGTATTTCAAAAACATTTGGTATTAATATTTGATGAATGCCATCGTTCACAATTTGGAGACATGCACAAAATGATAGTTAAAAATTTTAAAAACTTTCATTTATTTGGATTTACAGGAACACCAATCTTTGCGAAAAATGCAACAAATAAGTCTAATCCAGACTTTTGCACAACTGAACAAGCCTTTGGATATAAATTACATACATATACAATTGTTGATGCAATAAATGATGGAAATGTTCTTCCTTTTATAATTGACTATGTAAATACAGTTAAGAAAAAAGAAGATATGACAGACAAACAAGTAGAAGCAATAAAAACAGAAGAAGCATTATCATCATATGAAAGAGTAAGCGAAGTTGTTAAATATATAATTGAACACTTTGACCAAAAAACAAAAAGAAATTCATTTTATGATTTAAAAGGACAAAGAGTAAACGGATTTAATTCTATATTTGCTGTAGCCTCAATTCCTATGGCAAAGAAGTATTATTTAGAATTAAAAAAACAGCTAGAAGAAAAAAATAAAGACTTAACAATTGCTATAATATATTCATTTTCAGAAAATGAAGAAGACAATGCTAATGGAATATTAGAAGACGAAGGATTTGAAACAGATTTATTAGATCAAAGTTCAAGAGAATTTCTTGATTTTGCAATAGAAGAATATAATAAAAAATTCAAAACTAATTTTTCATCAGAAGGAAATGCATTTCAAGATTATTATAAAGATTTATCAGATAAAGTTAAAAACAGAGAAATTGACTTACTTATTGTAGTTAATATGTTTCTAACAGGATTTGATGCAACAACATTAAACACATTATGGGTTGATAAAAACTTAAAACAACATGGACTTATTCAAGCATTTTCAAGAACAAACCGTATTTTAAATTCTGTAAAATCTTATGGAAATATAATTTGTTTTAGAGACTTAGAACAACAAACAAATGATGCAATAGCTTTATTTGGAGATAAAGAGGCCACTCGGTATTGTTTTATTAAAATCTTTTGAAGAGTATTATTATGGATATGAAGATGATAAAGGCAAAAATCAGATGGGTTATAAAGAAAGAATAACAATATTACTTAAAAATTATCCATTACAAAAGCAAATAATAGGAGAACAAGCTAAAAAAGATTTTATTATTTTAATGGGAAATATTTTAAGATTAAGAAACATATTAACTTCTTTTGACAAATTTAAAGGAAATGAAATACTTTTTGAAAGAGATTTTCAAGATTATATAGGAATATATAATGATTTATATGAAGAATTTAAATCCAAAAAAGATAATAAAGACGCAGAAAGTATAAAAAAAGATATAGTTTTTGAAATGGAACTTGTAAAGCAAGTAGAAGTAAATATAGATTATATTTTAATGTTAGTAGCAAAATATCACAAATCAAATTGTAAAGATAAAGAAATATTAGTCTCAATAGATAAAGCAATAAAATCAAGTTTAACACTACGTTCGAAAAAAGAACTTATTGATGGATTTATATCAAAAATAAATGCTGATACAGATGTAATGAAAGATTGGAGCAAATTTGTAAAAAAACAAAAAGAAGCAGATTTAAAAAATATTATTACAGAAGAAAACTTAAATGAAATAGAAACAAAAAGGTTCTTAGAAAATTCATTTAGAGAAGGACAAGTAAAAACCATAGGAACAGACATTGAGAAAATTCTTCCACCTATGAAAAGATTTGGAGAAGGAAATAAATCAGAGAAAAAAGAAACAATTATACAAAAATTAAAAAAATTCTTTGAAAAATATTGTGGACTTGGAAGCACTACTAATGAGAATAACATAATTGAATATAAAATAACAAATAATGAAGAACAAGATAATTTAAGAATGGTAGCTGAAGATAGCGAAAAATATAAAAAAGAATAATATATAATAAAACAAAAAAATATATAGCATAATCGCCAAGTATTTGAAAACACTTGGCGATTTATTTTAAAGTTATAAATTTAACTTTTCTTTTTTATACTTAACAACAAAATAAGTAATATCTAAATAAGAAACCTCACTAGGCAAAAAATCTTTTAAAGGACGTAATTTATCAAAACCAAGCTCATCAATAGCATCAAAAATCAACCTCTCAAACTGCAAATTAACAACATCAGACAAATCAATATCCAAACCAAGTTCATATCCTTTAACAAGATGCCCCTCAATAGTCTGTCTTTTCAAACCACGAATTTTACAAATATCATCAATAGACTTACCTTCATTATACAAATTACAAGAAACAACACAAGTATTTTCCTTAAATTTGTTATGATTATTTTTATCAATTTCATGATTAGATATAAAATCAGAATCCGAAACAACAGTAGAAGCAGACGAAAATAAAGCCGAAATCGAATTTTTAGCTTCTCTTTCTGGAACATCAATATTATTCTTCAAAACATATTCATTAATAGCAGAAATAAAAGCATTTCCATATTTTTCTAACTTATTAACACCAACACCACTAATATGTAACATACTTTCCACATTTAAAGGAAAATATGTGGACATCTCCTTTAAAGAAACATCTGTAAACACAATAAAAGGAGGAATTGAATTTGCCTCAGCAATTTGTTTTCTAATACAACGTAAAATCTCAAATAAATTCTCATCATAATCAAGATCATCATTATTAGAAGAAATACTTTTAATAGGAACAATTTTTTCAATCTTTCTCTTAATAAAAACCTCTTTTTCACCAAACAAAACCTCATTAGCTGAATTATCTAAAACTAAAATAGGATATTTATCCCCAACACAATTAATATAACCCTCTGTAATTAAAAAATAAATCAAATCCTTAATAGTATCTTTAGAATACTCACTCATAATCCCATAAGTAGATAAACTATCAAAACCAAAAGACTTAATCTTTGCAGACTTAGACCCTTTTAAAACATCAGTAACAAGACCAGAACCAAACCTCTCATTCATTCTTTTAATACAAGATAAAATCTTTTTAGAATTAATAGTAATATCAGTAGTTTCAATTTCAGACAAACAATTACTACAATTATTACAATTATCAAAAAGAGGAACTTCATCAAAATACTCTAAAATATACTTCCTAAGACACTTATCAGTATTACAATAATCAATAATATCATTCAATTTGTCATACTCAATCTTATGATTACTATCAGAAGAAGTCTGCTCAATTAAAAACTTATTAGTAACAATATCAGCCCTACTAAAAAGCAAAATACACTTAGAATTATCACCATCACGACCAGCACGACCAGCTTCCTGATAATAACTCTCCAAATCCTTAGGCATATTATAATGAATTACAAACCTAATATTAGACTTATCAATACCCATACCAAAAGCATTAGTAGCAACCATCAACGAAACCCTATCATAAGTGAAATCATCTTGAGATTTAGTTCTAGAATGTTCACTCATACCACCATGATATTTAGCAACACTATAACCCAAATTAGACAAACCATCATATAAACTATCAACAGTCTTTCTAGTTGAACAATAAATAATACCAGAATCTTTAGAATTATTTTTCAGAAAATCCAAAATAAAATCTTTTTTATTCTCAGGAATTTCAACAGAAAAATTCAAATTCTTTCTATCAAAACCAGTAGTCAAAGTAAAAGGATTACACAAATGTAACAAACTAATAATATCATCTTTAACAATCTGTGTCGCAGTAGCAGTAAAAGCAGAAACAATAGGACGATTTTTTAGATTTAAAATAACATTAGCAATTTCTCTATAACTAGGTCTAAAATCATGACCCCATTGAGAAACACAATGAGCCTCATCTATTGTAATCATAGAAATATCCAATTTATTTAAAAGATTAATAAAAGTATCAGAATTTAGCCTCTCAGGAGCAACATAAATAATTTTATAAACATCATATAAAATATTTTCAATAGTTTGATAATATTCAGTTTCAGTAAGATTACTATTTATATAAGTTGCTGGAATTCCAACCTCATTTAAACTATCAACTTGATCTTTCATAAGAGAAATAAGAGGAGAAATAACAATAGTAACACCAGACAAAAGCATAGCAGGAATTTGATAACAAATAGATTTACCTGCACCTGTAGGCATTATACCTAAAACATCCTCTCCATTTAAAATATGACCTATTATCTCATCTTGACCAGGTCTAAAATTTTCATATCCATAATATTTTTTTAATAAACTTTGTGCATCTTGCATAAATTACCTCTCTTTATTTTATGAAAAGGAATTTCCACTTTTAACAACCCTATTTTTATATTTAAGTAAACTTTCCTTGCCATAAATCTTCTTCTTTTAAAATTTTATCAAAACCATTTAAAACCCACTTCTTATGTAAATTCCATTCAGGAGCAATCAACAAATCCTTAGGAGCATCTCCAGAAATTCTATGTATTACAATATCTGAAGAAATATGTGTAATAATATATTTCAAAGTATCTAAATAATAATCCAAAGAAATAGGCTCATAATCACCATTATAATACATATCAGCTAAAACCGTATTTTCAATAACATAAGTAGAATGAATTTTTAATCCTTGAATATTATGACTATTCAAAAAATCAACAGTATTTTTAACATCATCAAAATTCTCATTAGGAAGACCAACCATAATATGAGCAACAACATCAATATTATATTTATTCAAAAGTTCAACAGCATTAGAAAATTTACTATTATCATAACATCTATTTATTAAATCACCAATAACATCATTAGAAGTCTGTAATCCCAATTCAACACATACATAATATTTATCTGTATACGATTTTAAAAGTTTAACAATATCCTCATTTATACAATCTGGACGTGTTGCAACTTCTAAACCAACAATTCTATCATCAATTAAAGCAGAATCATATTTAGCCTTTAAATTTTGAACAGTATCATAAGTATTAGTAAAATTTTGAAAATAAACAATAAATTTATTAGCACGTTTACTTCTATAACTTAAAAAATAATCTGTTATTTGTTTACTAATACTTTTATTATAATTTATTAAATCACCAGATCCTTTTTCACTACAGAAAATACAACCATTATTTCCAACAGTACCATCTCTATTAGGACAAGTAAAACCACCATCAATACATATTTTTAAAGTTCTTTCACCAAATTTATTTTTTAAATATTTATTTAAATGAGTATATCTTTCTTCTAATGTATTAAATAATAATTTTTCCAAAATTACCTCTTTCTTTTATTTTACAATTTTAATATTCTTAAATTTATTTTTACATAATCTATTTTATAGATTAACATAAATTAGACATATTTGCAAGAATTATCAAAGAAATATTATATAGACAAACTAAAAAAAGTAATATATAATTTAAAAAACTAGTATTTAGCTAATTTTTAGATAAATATAATAAATTGATATGTATAATAATAAAAAAAACAAATAAAATAGTAAAAGGAGACAAAAAATGGAAGAATGTAAAATAAAAAACTTATATAATTTAGAAGAAACAATAGCAAAAAAAATATTTGAAGGAATTATATATCCTTGGGAAGCATTACCCCAAATAAATGATTTCATAATAGAAATAGGAAACACACTAAACGAAGAAGAATATAATAAAATTGGAGAAGACATATGGATAGCAAAAACAGCAACAATAGCACCAACAGCATACATAAAAGGACCAGCAATAATATGCAAAGATGCAGAAATAAGACATTGTGCATTTATAAGAGGAAAAGCAATAGTAGGAGAAGGAGCAGTAGTTGGAAATTCAACAGAACTAAAAAATGTAATATTATTTAACAAAGTGCAAGTACCACACTATAACTATGTAGGAGACTCAATATTAGGGTATAAATCACATATGGGAGCAGGAGCAATAACATCAAATGTAAAATCAGACAAAAAAATGGTAGTAGTAAAAAATGGCACCGAAAAAATAGAAACAGGACTAAAAAAATTTGGAGCAATGATAGGTGATGAAGTAGAAATAGGATGTGGTTCAGTATTAAATCCAGGGACAGTAATACGGAAAAAACTCAAACATATATCCACTATCATCAGTAAGAAAAGTGGTACCAGCAAACAACATATATAAAAACCAAAATGAAATAGTAGAAAAGAATTAAGAAGAAAAAGGGAAAGAGGGACGTTCCTTAAAATCCCCGCTAGAAGGGAAAAAGGGACACTCCTAAAAAATACCTAAGTTGGGTAATGGAATGATACTATTGATTTTTATTAATACCTTCAATAGCAGGGTCATTTTCAAACCCTTAGGTCCCTCAC
>CAOSZT010000077.1 GCA_948528155.1 uncultured Clostridia bacterium
AAGATCTTCATAGAATATGTAGGAGCCAATATGGGCATCCAGGTCCCGCTATTGGTTATTGACCGGAGACGTGTCTCGGTCATGTCTACATAGTTCTCGAACCCGTAGGGTCCGCATGATACATTCTACCAATATTATAGCACAAAATTGGCTCAAGGCAAATCTTATTTAAATGCAATTGGTCATGTAACTCATAAATTAACAAGAGTAATATTTAAATTACTTACAACAAACACTACATTTAAAAAATAGTTAACAATTTTCAAAGTACATTTTTCCATTATTTACCAGTTTTAAAAAATAACCTTAAAACTGTTATTAATTATGGGAATTTTTATTTATAAAAAATTTTTAAAATTTTTTTATATTTCTATTGACAATTAATAGTTAGTCTCTTTCTTTTTTGCATGAAGTCAACTTACCTTAAAATATTTAAAAAATTTAAAATCTTCTCTTCTTTAGGTCTCATTATCTTTTTATCTTCTTCATCAATATGGTCATATCCCATCAAATGATAAAAACCATGAACTAACATATAACTAAATTCTCTCTCAAAACTATGACCATATTCTTTAGCCTGTTCATTTACTCTATCAATTGAAATCACTATATCTCCCAATATATCTTCATATAAAAAATTTTTATTTTTTATTTTATCACAAAGCTCGTCCATTTCAAACATTGGAAATGACAATACATCTGTACATTTATCTATATTTCTATATTTTTTATTTGTTTTTCTTATTTGTTCTGGTGTAGTCAAAATTATGGTAATTATTAATTTAGAATTTAATAATCCTTCTTCTTCAAAACATGTATTAATGACTTTTTCTATTATTTTTTGGTATTCTTCTTTTTCTTCTACATCTAAATAAGTAATCTCAAACATTATGCTACCACCTTACTTTTTGTATCCATTTTTCCTGTATATTTTCCTTTAGATTGATATTGATTTTTTAATTCTCTCATTGCACCATAATCTATTAATTTTCTTTTATAATATGTAATAATTTTTGAATAATCTACTTTTGCCCCTTGTATCTTTTTCATATCATTTTTAATAAACAATATCTCTTTTTGTTTTACATATTCTACAAAATCAGTATCTTTTAATTTTAAAATTTCTTTATACTTGTCCCAATATTTTTTATATTCTTCTCTTTCTTCAATATTTTCCCAATATACTTTTGTTGATAGTAACTTGACATTATATTCTTCTATTAAATTAATCAATATAGTATATACATTTTCTCTCTTTGCAGCCATTTTTGTATCTTGGACTAATACTCTAATATCTTTTAATAACTTTTCATAACATTGTTCAGCAACTATTAAAGGTATACTATGTGTAAATAATTTTCTACTTATTGATAACAATACCATATTTTTTTGAATATTATCTTTTGTATCTAACTTTCCTATTGTATAACTTTCAAATTTTTCATAATCTTCTATTACATCTTTTATTTCTTCATTTTGTTTTAATTTTACTTTCATCCCCAATATGTTTTGGACATATTCCTCTAAAGTATAGAAAATTTTTACATATATCCATTCTTTAGAAGAATCATATATATTTGTTGTATCTGCAAGCTTTATTGAGTAATTTTTTAATATTGATTTATATAACATATCCATTTTATCTATATAAAATTTATTATATTTTACTTGAATTTTCTCTTTTGCAGACACATCTATACTTTCTTTGTCTAATTCTAATAAATATTTTTGTTTTCTATATTTATAATCAATATATTCTTTTTCTTTTAAACTTGTTACTTCATAATATCTTGATAACGCATCTTTTTCAAATTCAGTTGCACTATTATTTTTTACTTTTTTGTATATAGAATCCATTACATATTTATCTAATGCTTCTAAATATACAGTATATGAGTCTTCATATTTTTCTTCCAGTACTTGCAAATTATCTTGTTCAGTTGCTTTCACATAATTTTCATATGCTTTCATCAGACTGTTTCTTTTCATAGTTATTAACATACCATTAATTCCTATTTTTGTTGGAATTAACATTTTTGTTAGTTTCTTTGTTATTTTATTAAAAAATGTTGTATTTGCTCCTGTTATTTTTAAGCTTTTCTCTTCCATTTTAATCCTTCCCTTCACTTTTCACAAAATAAAAAATTCTTACTTACTAATCTTCCATTTTATAATCAACTCAACTATAATTTTAAGAAACTAAATTAAAAAACTATTTTTTCATTAGTTCCAATATTCTCTAATACTTCATATGTTACATATACTTCAACTGCATCCTCTTTCTCATATGTATTTATTATTTTATTCACTATTTTTTCTTTATTTTCTATTTCATTATCTAATTCTCTTTTTAATTCTTCTATCCCTAAGTTTTTTGCTTCTTCTATTGTATATGTTTTCTTCTCTTCTTTTACCTCTTTATTAGTTGTTTTTATTAAAGAAATTGGTAAATAAAAATCTGAAAATATTTTGAATTTACTTTCTGTATCTATTGTATCATAAATTTTAAATTTTGAAAGTCTTTTTGAAAAATTTATTTCAAAATTATTAAGTTTTATTTTGTATTTATTCTCTGAATCACCTGTTTCTATTCTTTCCGTAGCATTATATGGTACTATTTTCTTCTTTGTATGCCAAACTTTTGCTTCTATTTCACCTTTAGCATGAACATACCTTATTCCTGTATATTTACCTTCCATCCAACCATTTATTAAAGTTGTTCCTATATTTACTGTATCACCCACTTTAACTGCTAATGTACCATTTTGTGCATTTATTTTTGTAATTATTCCTTGTTTATCTGAAACAATATTACAATAATCATTATCATCTATAATTTCTGGCTTTGATGTTGATTTAACTATTTTTACAATTGCATTTGTTCCTTTTATCTCTATTCCTATCCAAGCAATATCATCTCTATTTAATCTAATTTTATTTATTATATCTTTAGTATTTACTTGTGATTTTAGTTTTCCTATTGATAATCCACTATCAACAATATCTTGATATATATTTTCTATTTGTTCATTATTTTCTTCTATTACATCTATATTCCATATAAAATTTGATGAGACTGCTAATAATATTATTATTAACATTAAAGCCATTAAAAACATTTTTCTTTTTTTATATTTATTAAATAAAAAAGGAAGCCCTTTTTTATTTAATATTTTCATTTTACATTTCGTTTGTTTTGCAATTTTAGCAATCTTTCTTAAATCTCTTGTAGCTATATTTAACTCCAACCTTACATTTTTGTTTCTTTTCAAATTCCAAATTGTTATTTTATTATTTCTACATATATTAATAAATCTTTCTATGTAATACCCTTCTATTGAGACTCTTATGTACCCAATTATATAATTAAATATTATTTTAATTAACATATTTTTTCCTACTCCTCATCTATGTTTCATATTTAAAAAATTGATATCAATCAACATTTCTTTCAATATCTATACTTTCTACTTTTCCATTTACTTTTATATCATCATTTGTCATATTTTCTAATTTTAATTCATATCCATTTATATTTATTATTCCTAGTGATGTATTTATTCTAATATAATAATCTTCATACTCTAAAATCCCCTTAAAATTCTCTATTATCATTTCATTAAAACCTGTTATTGTTATTTTTGGAGTATCTGTATATACTTCTTGTGGCATTTCTAAAAGTCTATCTAATTTTGAAATTGCACTTTTTCTTTTTTTCATTTATACTCTCCTTTGCTAGGCCTCAAACCTATATTAATTTAAAACAAACTCATCTAAAGACTTAAATTCATATCCCATTCCTTTTATTTCTTTGATTATATCTCCTAAAATATTTGTATTTGTTTTTGAATTTCCATGTAATAACATAATCTCTCCATTATGAATATTTTCTAATATTTTTTTCTTTGCTTCAGCTTCTTCTGGTTGTTTGTCTTCATTCCAGTCTTGGTATGCAAATGACCACATTACTGTTTTATACCCTAAATTATTTGTTACTGATAAAGACTTCTCACTAAATTCTCCCATTGGTGGTCTTATATATTTCATTTCATATTGAAATTTCTCATATATTGATTTATGCAAATCCATGACTTCTGTATTAATTTGTTCTTCTGTTAATGATGGCATACTTTTATGGTTCACTGTATGTATTCCAGTTCTCTTAAGTCCAGTACTAAATAAATTTTTAGCTAATTTAAATTCTTAGCTTCTTCATCTATATATTTTGAAAACCTAAATGTAATATATATATTCTTGTCTTTGTCAAACTCAACTCTTTCGATTAACCTTTGATACATTTCTTTTGTTATATTATCTAGTTGTAAAACTTCTTTTGCTTTTTGATTTATTCTTTCTATATCAACATTTTCTAGCTGTTCACTTATTTGTTTTAATTCTAATTTTTCCTCTTGCATTTGTTTTATTAACTTGTTCTTTTCCGTATTTTGCTTTTTATATAACATTTCAAAGTCTTCTTCTGTTATTACTTTTTTTATTTTATCTTCATAAATTTCTTCTAATGTTCTATTAGTCCAATCTAGTTCTTCTTCTTGTTTTTTTAGTTTCTGTTTTAAATTCTTTTCTTTATTTTTTAAGTCAATTTGAGATTTTTTAAAGATTTCCTTTAATTCTTCTTTTGAATATGAAATATTTTTTAATTCTACTTGTAAATTTTCTTTTATCTTTTCTTCAATTAGATTAACTTGTATTTGTTTACACCCACAAAGACTTGTATAACTATTTCTTTTAGAACATATAAAATAATCTGCTCTCCAGACTTTTCCAGATTTTCTTTTTTCTGTTCTACATCTCAGTGTAGCAATACTTCCACATTCTTTGCAAAATACTAAGCCTTTTAATGGATGATCGTATTTTCGTATCCTCGTTACATTTTTTTCTTTCAATTTTTCTTGTGCCTTGTTCCATAAATCTAAATCTATAATTGGTTCATGCATATTTTCTATTACTATGTGTTCTTCCTTTTTGGTCATTCTCACTTTTGCTATTTTATGACTTACTTTTTTGTATTTTCTTCCCACTACACTCCCTATATATACTTCATTCTTTAAAATTTTTCCTATTTGTGTTCTAAGCCATAAATACTTTCCATTGGCACTTTCTTTTTTCATATAAGTTGGAATTTTTAAGTATATTGCTGGTGCTAATATTTCTCTCTTATTTAATTCATCTGCTATTTTTGATAATGACATGCCTTTATTTACATACATATCAAATATCTCTTTTACAATACCCATAGCATATTCATCTATTACTAAGTGATTCTTAATTTTATTATCTTTTTTATATCCATAAGGAGCTATTCCACCTTGAAATTCTCCCTTTTCGATTTTTCTGTTTTTTACACTTTTTATCTTATTTGAAATATCTTGTGCATAGTAATCATTAAAACTTAGCTTAAATGTTAAAAATTGAAGTCCATCTGGTCGTATAGTGTCTACATTATCTCCGAATTGCTATATATCTTATTCCTTTAGTTGGAAAATATCTTTCTAAATAATACCCTGTATCTATATGGTCTCTTCCAAACCTTGATAGGTCTTTTGTTATAATACAATTAATTTTTCCTTGTTCAATATCTTGTAACATTTCTTGAAATCCTGGTCTATTAAAATTAGTACCTGTAAACCCATCATCTGCATATTCTTTGACTATTTCTAGTTCTTCATGTTCTTGTATGTAATTGTCTATTAAATCTCTTTGGTTTTCTATACTTTCACTTTCTCGATCATCTCCATCATCTCTTGAAAGTCTCATGTATTTTGCAACTTTATATACCTTATTTAACATACTCTTTTTCTCCTATATAGATTACTAAAATATCATCTAAAATACTTTTTAAATTTTCTATACCATATTCTATTGTTGCTTTAGTATTTTCTTTTTGATTGTCCATTTTCGTCCCTCCTCATAGCTTTATAATTAATACTATGAAGATAAAAAAAATAATATAACAAAAAATAACTATTGGATTTTATATTTCCTCTAGTTATTTTAATCTTTATTTATTACATGTAAAGGATATTTTCCATTTTTTAAAACTGATTGTATTTTTACTGGCATTAGTGGAACTTGGTCTATTTTATTTCGTTCTATCCATTCATATTGCAAATAATCTTTACCTTCTATATTTTTTATTGTATTTTGTATTAATTTATCTTTTTCTTCTCTAAATTCTGCTAAATGTACAAATTCTATTTCATGATACTTCTTGCCATTCATTGTAAAAAAATTTTCTACTGTTGATATATATCCTATTATTTCAATTTCTTTACCCATTTCCTCTTTTATTTCTCTTTTTACAGTTTCTATTGAGTTTTCTCCTAATTCTACTCTGCCTCCTACTAAAGCATAATGATTTGAATTTATATTTCTATGAACTAAAATCTTATCATTATGTATTATTACTACTGCTGCTCTTATATTTAATATATACTCTTTTAATTCTACTGTTATATCCATAGATTTAATCTCCTAAATTTACTATTAATTAGTTTATTATTTTCTGTAATTGTCCTTCTAAGTCGTTTAATTCAGTTGTTAAAAATTCCCAAACCATATTTAAATTAACACCATCATAATCATGTACTATCCTATTTCTTAATGCTTTGATTCCTCTCCATTCTATATTTGAATATTCTTTTTGCAATTCTTCACTTACTTTTCCTGCAAGTTCTCCAATTTGGCTCAAATTAAAAACACAAGCATTTATTGTTTTTCTGTCATTTTTAAATTCTTCATGAGAATATCCTTCTATAAACAATTTAATCTCATCAATATACTTTAAAACCTTTATTAAAATTTGTTTATCTTTATTTTTCATAGATAACTATACCTGTCCTTTCTATTTCTTTTTCTATTTTTGAATTTTTATCTATTTCTGTCTTTTCTATAACATCTACCTCTTTATCAAATTTTTGTCTAATCATATCTATAATTGCGAAATATTTAAGTCCTCTTATCTTGCCATTGCTATCTATTAAAATATCTATGTCACTTTGCTCAGTAGGTTTATTTTTTGCATAAGATCCAAATAGTATAGCTTTTTCTACTTCTGTATGTCTTAAAACTTCTTTTAACATCTCTTTTATATCTTCCAATGTATAAATTTTTGTAGTCATGATATCCCTCCTTTTTTTGTATTATTAGTATATCATATTTGTTTTAATTTTACTATAGCAAAAAAGAACAAATTTATAAGATTTAAATTTGTTCTTTTTTGTTTGCAAACTGATTATTTATCTATATAATTTATCATAATACATCTTCACTTTAATTTCAAGAAATTTTTAAATATTTTATAATTTAAAAAATAGGGTCATTAGTATAACTTAAATATGATTTCCTAACTTCTTAATGTCTATTTTTTGCGATTTATTAACCGCTTCTTATGGTTTATTTATATGTACTTATTACATACTAGAATTAGTATAATTTTGAAAATTTAGTTTTATTTTTATATTCTTTTCTTTATCAAATTCTATTCTTTCAATTAACTTTTCTAATATCATTTTATTAGGCTTTTCCATTTTTAAGAACTCATTTGCTATTTGTTTTATTTCTTTAAAATCTATCTTAGGAGATTTCTGCTCACTTTCTTCTAATTCTTTTTCTAGCTTTTTCATTTCTTTTAAAATTTTGTTTCTTTCGTTTTGTTTTTTTTCGTAAATTGTTTTAAAATCTTCTACCTGTATAACTTTATTTATTTTATCCTGATAAATTTCTTCAATTGTATTTTCTATATTTTGAAATGTGTTTTTTAGTTCTTGTAATTTTGTATTTAGTAAATTACTTTTTGTTTGAGCTTGAACTTCCGCTTCTTGATAAATTTGCTTAATCTCTTTTTCTGATAAACTTATTTTTTCCATCTCTGTTTTTATTGTTTGTTGTACTGCTTCTTCCATTAGATTTGCTGATATTTGCTTACAATCACATAATCCACTATAATTATTTCTTTTAGAACAAATAAAATAAGTCGCTCTCCAAAAGTTTCCATTTTTTCTTTTTTCTTCCCTACATCTTAAAGTTGCTTTATTACCACATTCTCCACAATAGACTAACCCTTTTAACTCATGGTCATATTTTCTATTTCTTGACTTTGTATAACCATTTAATTTTTCTTGTGCTTTATTCCAAGTTTCTATATCAATTATTGATTCATGCATATTTTCCAAAACTATATGCTCTTCTTTTTTTGTACATCTTACTTTTGCTATTTTATGGCTTACTTTTTGAAACTTTCTTCCTACTACACTTCCTAGATAAACTTCATTTCTTAAAATCTTTCCTATTTGTGCTCTTAACCATACATATTTTCCATTAGGGTTTGTACTTTGTTTTTTCATATAAGTAGGTATTTTTAGATAGATTGCTGGTGGCTCTATTTCTCTTCTATTTAACTCATCTGCTATTTTAATTGTTGACATTCCTTTATTTATATACATATCAAATATTTCTTTTATTATTTGTGAGCTATACTCATCTGGTACTAGGTGATTTTTCTGCTTAGTATCTTTTTTATAGCCATATGGTGCTATTCCTGCTTGATATTCTCCTTTTTCTATTTTTCTTTGTTTTACACTTTTTATTTTGTTTGATATGTCTTGTGCATAATAGTCATTAAAACTTAGCTTAAATGTTAGAAATTGTAATCCTTCTGTTTTTAGGGTATCTACATTATCTCCGAATTGCTATGTATCTAATATTGTTGGCTGGCAAATACCTTTCTAAGTAGTAACCTGTATCTATGTGGTCTCTTCCAAATCTTGATAAATCTTTTGTTATAATACAATCAATTTTTTCATCTTCTATGTCTTTTAACATTTTTTGAAATCCTGGTCTATTAAAATTCGTGCCAGTATAGCCATCATCAACATATTCTCCAACTTCAACTAATTCTTCATGTCCTAATATGTAATTATCTATAATGTCTCTTTGATTTTCTACACTTTCACTTTCTCTATCATCTCCATCTTCTCTTGAAAGACGTATATATTTTGCAACTCTTATGTTTCTATAACTATTCACTCTATTTATCTTAATCACTCTCCTTTTTTGAGAGTAAATAGCCTATTTAAAGTTAATCAAATTGTAATGTGTTCTCTATAATTTGTCAGCTCCAAATAAGCATTTATGTTTCATTCATAGTTACATAATTTATATATTGCTCTTTTAATAGTTCTATTATTATTTGTTTCAAATTCTTTTGTCCATATTCTATTTGAATATTTGCGTTTTGTTTGTTCTTCATAATAGATTGTCTCCTTTTAGTTTTTGTTTCATTTTATGAATAAAAGTTTAAAGTTATTACTCTATTATTAAAAACGAATCTAAAATATGAAAATGGGACAAAACTAGAAAATTTATATACAAAAAAAACGATAACTATATTTCATAGATACCGTTATTTATTATTTTATTTTTCATGTTGTTCTATTTCTTTTTGTCTAAGCTCATATCCTAATTCTATTCCTCGTTCAATTTCTTCCATTGTCATAGAAGAACGTGCTTTATGATTAATTAAAATTTTTTTATCCCTTTCTCTCTCCGACCTATAATATGTCCTTTTCGAAAATTCCTCTTTTAATCTCTCTACATATCCTTCTAAACTTATTGGTAATAATTCTCTTGCAGCTATAAGTTTTAATCTTTTTATAATATTTCTATATGTAATTTCTTCATTTTCAAAACCTTTTTCTAAAATAAAGTCTCCTCCTCCTAAATGACAAGAAGCAATCCCTAAATTACTATCATTATCATATAACTTAATAAGTATAGCAATCATACTAGAATTTATGATATTTCTCTCTTTTAGACTAAATTCTTTAAAATGATATCTTGGTTCTGGAATCCACATTCCCCATTCTTTTTCTTCAACTCCTACACATCTTGCTTGAAATAGATAAGGCGTTACATACAATTCTCTTTTATTACTATTACTTTTTACATAATGAATTGGAACTACTACATTCTTCTGATTTGCTTTTCCTAATCTTCTTAAATTTTCATATTCTTTTTTTACTTTTCCAAATTCTGTAGCAGGTTGTCCTAATAATAATGTATATTTTCTTTCTCCTACTGATAAAACATATACTAATTGCGTATCTCCATAATTAATAAATTGTATAGTTTTATTTTTTCCTTGAAATTCTGGAATAGTTTTACTTCTAATTACTTCTTTTAAAAAATCCTGAATATCAAAAAATTCGTCTACATCATTTTGCTTCGGTAATAATTTCATATATTCAAATCCCAAACTTGGAATTCCTAGGGCTTCTTCTTTCATTATATTCTTGTATGATATATTTAATAACTTAAATAAACCATACGCTCCTTTCTACATTTTA
>CAOSZT010000078.1 GCA_948528155.1 uncultured Clostridia bacterium
TTCTTCTCTTTTTTGATGAAAAAATTTAAAAGAAGTCAAATGAAAAATTACTAAAAATTTTTAATTTTATAAAGGAAAAGTAACTGCTTTTACTATATTTTAAATACTTTTTAACTTGTTACTATTTTAAAAGCAAGCATCGCATTTATACTCCCGTATAAATACAGCTTGTCAGTTTTGACAAAAAACTGATTGATGGGAAAATTTTTCCCAAACCCTTTTATAATATTATATATTTTCTGGCAATCTTTAAAAAATAGATTGTCAATTTTTTTGGAAAAGGAGACTAAAAATTATGAGAAAAAGAAATATAAAAAAGCAAATATGGTTAGATATAAAAGAAGATGAATTATTAAAAAGAAAATCAAAAGAAGCAAGTTTAAGCGAAGCTGAATTTATTAGAAGTTTAATTAAAGGTTATAGAATAAAAGCACAACCAACTGAAGAAATAAAATCTTTTCAACGAGATTTATATGGCATAGCAAATAATATAAATCAAATTGCTAGAGTTGCAAATTCTAGATACAGTGTTTCATACAATGATTATAAATATATTTCAGATACTTTAGCTGATTTTATTTTAAGATTTGAAAGAAATATATATTCAAGACAAAAATAAGGAGGGATTTTAGTGGCAATTACAAAATATAAAGTTATTAAGAAAAATTTAGATGCAGTAATAAACTATGCAATGAATGGAGAAAAAACAGAAAATGGTATTTTAGTATCTGCAATAAATTGTCTACCACAAACAGCATATTCTCAAATGATGCTAACTAAAAAAGCATTTCATAAAGAAGATGGCAGATTAGGTTATCATATAATACAATCTTTTAATGGTAATGAAATTTCTCCAGATAAATGTAATAAGATTGGAACAGAACTTGCCCAGCAGCTATGGGGAGATAAATATCAAGTTATAGTTTGTACTCATACTAATAAGAAAAATGTTCATAATCATATCGTTTTAAATTCTGTTTCATTTATTGATGGAAGTAAATATCATAACTCAAATGTAGAAATTGCTTTACTTCGAGAAACAAATGATGATATTTGCAGAAAATATGGACTATCTATAATTAAAAGTACAAAAGCTACTACAGTAAGTGAAATATTAAAGAGTAGGATTGCAAATTACAACCGTAATTCTGGAAAAATGGAACTAATAAAAGCTGATATTGATGAGGCAATTAAAGAGGCTACAAAATATCAAGAATTTGTAAATTTATTAGCTTTTAAAGGCTATTATATTAAAAAATCTAATAATGTTATATCTGTTTCTACTCCGTACTATAATAGAAATATAAAGCTTGCACGAACATTTGGAGAAGATTATACTTTTGATAATATTAAAACTAGAATATATCAACCTACTTTATATGATAGATATTTAAAAAGAGATAACAATGAAAAAATGTATAAAGTAAGAATTTATGATGGTATAAAAATTAATCAAGAAAAATTAAAAACATCATCATTTTATAGATTATATGTTCATTATTTATATTTGCTTGGGAAATTACCACCTAAAATTCATTACGAGGAAAGAACAAAAAAGTATTATAAAGAAATAGATAAATTTAATAAATTAACTGATGAAATGAATTTAATATGCACTTATAATTTAGAATCAAAACGAGATGTGCAAAATTTAAAAATTAAATATATTGAAGAAGTTACACCATTAAAGGCAAAACAAGAAAAATTAAGGCAATTATATAGGAAAACTACCAATGAAACTGATAGGTCTTTTCTTGAATATAAATTAAATAATCTCACAAAAGATATAGATAAGTTAAATTCAAAAATACAAACTTGCAAACGAATTATTAGTAAAGCTGAAAAAGGAGAAAAAGAAACTATTTTAATAAATAATAGAATATCTGAAAATCAGCTAAATAATGAGCAAGAGAATGCAATTAATAAAAATAAAGATAAAAAAAGAATTAGATAGAGCTACTTTTTAGTAGTTCTGTCTAATTCTTTGGGTTTTAGAATTTTTGTTCCTTATACCATTTTGAAAATTCTCTCATTGAATCTACTGACTCATATTTTATCCTAGTTGCTCTTTCATCGTCAGTCATTTGAGCTAAGGTCTTATCATATCCATAAGGTTGATATATGTACCATAAATCTGACCATTTTTTATCTGTATCATTTCCTAATATTTTTTTTGATAATGTTCCTTCATGCTTTCCCATAAATTGTTGTAAAACATTTCCATCGTAATAAGATAAGCATTCAGTAAATCTACATTTTCTATTTTCTTTTCCTTCCATTAATTTTAATATACCTTCTACTCCTATTGTATCTAAAGCAAAATTTACAAAAGCTCTAGGAAAACCATCTAGTTCATCTATCCAAAAACCACAATCTAAAGATATGCATGTTTTATTTACCAATTTATAGGCTTCCATTACTTTATATTTCGATATATATTTTATATCATCACTTCTAGGCTCTTCTAAATCATATTCAAATACTTTAAAATTAACTCCTTTTAATTGTCTGCTAGCTGATGCTATTTTTCCTTTATTATGTGTTACAAAAACTATTTCATTCATTTATAATTCTCCTCTACAAAAAATCTTTTAATTCAATTAAACTATTGATTTCATAAGTTGGTTTAAAATTTGTATTATTCTCTGTTTTCTTAATGTTAAACCAGCAAGAATCTATGCCATTCTGAATACCTCCTAAAACATCTTTCTCCAATTCATCTCCTATTATAAGCATATTATCTTTATCATAAGTATTTATTTTGTTAAAAAACTTTTCAAAAAATTCATGATGCGGTTTCATATGTCCTGCTTCCTCTGCTGTAAATACTTCTTTAATATATTTTTGAGCATTTATTTTATTCAATTTATCATTTACTACTTTAGTTGGACTATTAGTAGTGATATATAATTCATACTGCTTTTCATATAAATATTTCAGAATTTCTTGTGAATTTTTTATAGGAACAATGTTTTTACTTAAAAAATTGATATATTTTTTATTTATTTCTATACCTTCCTCAAAAGATATATTATTAAAATATTTTATAAATCTTTGAGCTCTAATCCATTCAGTTTTTTCTTCATTTGTTTTAAATTCATAGGGATCTTTTATTTTGCCTTCTGCTCTATCTTTCCAAAATTGATTATCTAAATTAATAAATTTTTCTATTTTTTCATCATTTACATTTTCTTTTCTTTCAATTAATATTTGTTTAATTGCATATCTTCTATTTTCATCATCATCAACTAGAGTATTATCTAAATCGAATAATAACTTTTTATAAATTTTAAGCATAAAAAAATTCCTCCTATATGATTATAATATCATATATTGAGGAAATATTTTTGTCACAATTATTTTTTTATAATGTTTTTATCTGTATAGACATCTGCTAGAACTTCATATTCTTTAATATTTTCCAATTTAAATAATCTTATTTCATTTCTTAGTTCACAAAATGCTGCAATGTACCATTTGTCAATATATACAAATAATTCTGCTGGGTGTATAATTCTTTGAGTTATCCCTGAGTTTACTGAGTCATACTTGATTTTTACTTTATTTTTATTGAATATAGCTTTTTTCATAACAATATACATTTTTTCTTTTACTTCATTTTCTATTTTTAGAAAATTACTATTTTGATTAAGTTGATAGCCACCATATTTACCAGTAAATGATTTCAAATATATTCCTGCTTGTTCAAGTTCTAATTTATATTGCCTTATCATTCTTTCTGATACTTCCAAGTTTTCAGCTAGACTTGATATACTATGTATTTCTTTATCTTTTAATATTTGTAACATATTTAGCATATTGGCAATTTTACTCATAATTTCTCCTTATATTAATTTAATTATTAGTGTAATTATAGAATTACTATTTTTTAGTTTTTATTATAATTGTGTTATCATTATTAATCCATCAAAATATTCTAA
This sequence comes from uncultured Clostridia bacterium, assembly GCA_948528155.1. Classification (GTDB taxonomy): domain Bacteria; phylum Bacillota; class Clostridia; order TANB77; family CAG-508; genus CAG-269. Next base: position 3,942 of record CAOSZT010000078.1, read on the forward strand.
AACATTATCAATAACATCTTTTATAGGCACTTCTAGCCAATTATTATTTGCTGTATTAATTCTTGATTGAAATCTGTTATTATTTAAAATATTTGATAATCTTCTATCAATATCTTCTAATGTATTTTCACGCATATTTTCATCTTGAAAAATTAAAATATCTATGTATTTTATTAGCTTGTCCTTATCTAAATTTTCATTGTTAATTAAATAGTAAAAATCAAAGATATCTTTAAATCTAGTAGAAGTAATACCAAATTTTAATAATGATTTTAATTTTTCAACAATTATCTGTTCTTTAGAGTTTATAAGTAAACTTACACTTTCATCTATTATATTAAAATCAAAATAATACTCATCTTGTTTCATATCAAAATATTTATGTACTCCAATATCTAGTTTAGAACTTATTGAATATTTATTTTTATCAGTTAGTTGTATATAAACTCTTTTTCCATCATAGTCTTGATGGTGTAAAGGTTCAATCTTTCCTGTAATTTTAATTTTTATATCATCATCAGCATTATTCAATTCTTTTATAAACTCACGAATAGATTTATCCTCTAAAGAATATTTTATAAAATCTATATCCATATCTCGAGTTGCACGACGCATATCTTTAGAAATATTATGCATTACAACTCCACCTTTTACAGTAATATTCTTATTATATCTACTGTTTCCAATTTTGAGTAAAACAATATCTTGAGCAACTTTTGGAATTGCGTCATCTTCAGAATATCCTGATGTTATGTATTTATTTACTAATTCATATATATCCATTAAAACACCTCGTCTTGTATTATTTCAAAAATTTTATCTCCATTTACAAAATACTGTAAATATTCTTCTATCTTTTGTGTATCTAATGAATTTGCTAGTTTTCTGTAATTAGATATAATTTCTTTATATAAATCATATCCTATTTTATTTTTATTTCTAGCTAGGTCAATTAGCATTCTTTCTTTATCATAAATATTTATTTTAATTCCTTCATAATCAATTTCAGTTTTTCCTAAATTATATAGTTCATCTTTCATACGAATTTGCTTTATTTTATTAGAAGATATCATTCTGTTATTTCTATCTGTAGATATATATATTTTATTTGGAATTACATCTGTCAAATTATGATAATAATACGCAGAATAAGAAGTAAATACTCCATATGGATATTTCTTCATTATAACTGCTAAATAATGTACACTTGGTATATCAGAATATATTCCTTTTTCAATTTTATAAATTTTTCCGTCTTTAACTGCTTTTTCTATTTGATATGCACTTTTATAATCTAATAATAATTCTTTATATGTATATACCATTTTTTACCTCCAATTAAATTTTAAACTAAAACGCTCCATAAGTCAATAGCATTGGAGCGTTTTAGTTTAATTTTTAATATTCTATTATTTCCTTTTTAATCCTTTTATTAAGCTATCAGATAGTTCTTTGCTTGGTATTTTTACAGTAATTCCATCATCAGTATGTATTACATTACGAGATATAGTTTTTCCTCTGCTTTTATATACATTAGCTTTATTCTTACATTGTGGTGTATCATATTCAGCTTTTGGGTTGTTTGCAATAAATGCTTTTTCACAGAAATTACATATTTTTAATAATCTAACATCTTGAGCCATTTGCATAGAATAAGATATATCAATAGCTTGTTTTAGATAATTAATTGTAAATCCAAAACTATTATTATAATATAAATCATCTATATTCTGTGTTAAATGATTTACACTTAAAAACGGTAATTTCATCGTTAAAGGTTTATTTTCTAATGTTGAGATTAAATTCTTATACAATGATCTTGCATAATTTAAAATTAATTCTACTGGTTCTGCATAATGTTCAGAATATATTAAAAATTCATTTATAATTGATGTCAAATAATCTTCTTTTATTGTATCACTAGCTATATCTTTACATTTTTTTATTAAGCTACTTATGTCTCTTTTATTTAATTTTGGTAAAAAGAACTTTAAGTATTCATCTATATTTATAAAATCTATATTTTCCTTTTTAGTTATATAAAAAGCCTCTCTTATAGCTACTTTATCGTCCAATATAAAATATTTATTTATTGCAAAGTCAATCATAAATCCCAAAGAGCCATATTTAGAAAAATAGTTTAATAATTCAAATTCTTGTATGGTTTCTTTAAGAAATTCTTTTTTTCCTATATTTAAAGTTTCAACTAATAAGTCATCAATATGTTCAGTTATACTAATATTTTTTTTAGTTGCATTTGCTTCTGGCATAATATATTTTTTACCATCGATTTCTTGGATTTTATATTTGCTATAAACATAGCAGAATTGTGATGATTCAAGTCTTATATTTGTTTTCATTTTATCAACTCCCAAAATTTTTTCAAAAATTTCCTGTAATCTATTGACAAATATAATAAATTACAGTATTATATTAATGTATAGTAATTGATTGTAAGTGATAACAACTTACTTTTTTAATATCCATCAAGTAAGTTATTACTTATAATAATAGTATACAACAATTACAAAAAAGAAGTCAATAGAATTTGAGAAAATTCTTAAAAGGCACATTGAAAATTGAATACCCAATAGCTAGATACACAATAATGATACACTTGCATAGCCACAGCTCGAGCGTGATAAAACCGTCGCAAGCAATGGGTGCAACTTGGACGGAGTCGGAGTGGTGAAATTCCAGTGAAGTATGAAAATACCATTTAGCATTGCCCAGAATAGAGGGACAGGAAAAATATCATTCATAGATTAAATGAAAGGAGGAGTAAGTTATATGGGAGAAACTATTCAACTTCTTACAACAGAAGATGTAAGAAAACTTCTAAAAATAGGAAATAAAACTTGTTTAGAATTATTTCATAGAAAAGATTTTCCTTGCCAAAAGTTTGGAAGAGCTTATAAAATTACAGAAGAAAATTTAAGAGAATATCTAAAGAAAAGACATGTTAATAACGAAGAAGATGAAGATGAAAAATAAAAAAAGAAGATTTAAATATTAGGGCATTTAAAACTTCTAAAAAACACTTATGTATTTTAAAAACTGAAAGAAAACTATTGCTACAGTTTCCTTAAACTGATATAATTATACCATAAAATCTAAATATAGCAATAGTTTTCCTTAAATTTAATTACGAAAAGGAGAGAACAATATTATGAAATTTAAGGGAATAACTGTTGGCACATATATTTCAAAAAGACCAAAAGGAAAATATACTGAAACAATATGTGCTGACTGCAAAAACAATAAAAACAAGAACATTGACAAAGAAAAACAATATGAACTATGCAAAGGATGCGATAAATTTTATATTTCTAAAACTTGCAAAGCTGTTTTAACAATAGGTCGTGATCAAACAACAGGAAAGACACTAAGAAAATCATTTGTTGCTGATACAGAAGAACAAGCATTAAATAATGCATTAGAATATAAAATAAACTTAGATAAAAATGTTGGAGTAAGAATTATAACAAAAACAAATAAGACTTTAGTAGATTTAGTAAAACCTATGATAGAAGAACAATTTAAACTAAATCGAATTAAAGAATCAACTTATAAAAGGAAATTAGACACATTAAAGCAAATAGAAAAAGAATCCTTTGCGAACAAGCCAATTGCAAAAGTAACTAGAGATGATATAGTTAATTATCTTGCTAAACTTAAAGTATATTCAAAAACAACAATTAAGCAAAATTATGAATTATTGTGTATGGGATTTGGAGAAGCATATCATCAACAAATAATTACAGATAATTTTATGACTGGTTATAAAAGAATTGAAAAGCCAAAAAGTGAATACAACGGACATCATAGAATAGCACTTACAATAGATGAGCAAAGAAATCTAATACAATTCTTAAATGATGTAGATTACTCTAAATTTAAACACAAATATCTATTTTTATTATTGCTAAGTACAGGAATGAGAATAGGCGAAGCTTTAGTGTTAGATTATACCCAAGATATTGACCTAGAAAAAGGAACTGTAATTATTAGAAGAACTCAAACAAAAGACACAAATGGAAAATCAAGAATAGGAGAAACTACAAAGACTTTTTCTGGACAAAGAACTATTAATTTAAATGATATTAGTAGAAAAGCATTAGAAGAAGCAATGAAACATATCATTTCAAATAAGTTCCATTTGTTATTCTATAATCCTACCAATAAACAATATGGATTATATGAAGAAGCTAGTATAAATTCAGCATTAAAACGAGTAGGATTAAAATTAGGTATAGGACTTTATGAAGAAGAAAATTCAAAAGGTAAGAAAGTTACAAAAACTGATATACACACTCATATGCTAAGAGGAACTTTTGCAACAAGATGTGCAGAGGCAAAAATTGCTCCATCTGTATTAAAAGAAATATTAGGTCATTCAGATATATCAATTACAATGAAATATTATATTGATATAGATACTGATTTTATTAAGTCAGAGAACAAAAATGTAGTGAATTATCTAATTGATAAAAATATATTTGGAGTAATATTAGGCAAAGAAGAAATTGCCGTTTAAAATGTTTTAAAAAACTTATGAAGAAATACTGGAACTGTGCGGAATTTTAAGGAATTATAATTTTTAAATGTTCCGCAAAAGTGTTCCGTAAAATAAAATGCAATCACTGTAAAGGCTGAAATATCAAAGAAAATAGTACAAAGTGTCGAGAACTCACCTCGACCATTATTGAAAACTCTGTAAATACTAAAAACAGTATAATACAGAGTTTTTATTTTATAAAACTTAGCTCTATTAAATTTATACATTCAAATTAATCAATTATTCCAATTTCTTCATAAATTTGAATTTTATCAATAATATCTATATTTAAAATGTCAACATTACGATGTTCATTTTTTGATAATTGTTTTACTAAATTGTTATTTATTATATATGTATAAAAGTATGTATCAATAAAATCATTTCCATATTTATTTATATGTGAACCAATATTAATAAGTTCATCATTTTGATTATAAGGTATAACATAATAATCTTTAGTAGTTGTGTCCTTTACTATTTGATAATTTTCTAATGTATCATAAACTACATATTTATTATTAAAACTGAATTTATCTCCATTTAAATTAAAATAACCATTAAAATCTTCATCATAATATGGAATATATCCATTTGAATATAAAGAAACTGATAAACTTCCATTTGAATCTGAAGAAAATATAATGTTTTGACAATCTAATTGTACATTTTCACGAGTTAGATTATTTATCAAATAATAAGTTTTTTTATATTTATATAAATCTTCATAATTAGATATTACATTTTCATCATATTTTTCCTCTAAATATATTTTATACAAATCAAAAAAAGTATTATCATTTATTTCATTATAATTAAATTCTACTAATAAAGTTACATTAGTATCTAAATTATTAAAATAAACTTGATTTTTAGTACTTTTCGATTTATCTAAAGTCATATAAGTTTGAGATTTCAAATAATTATCATTATTTTTAGCAATTTTGTAATTCCATTCTTGTAATGCAAAAACAAATCTATCTAAAAAATTTTTTGAATTTTCAAATAAAGTATAAAATTTTTTTACTTTCTCACCTTTATAATTTATTATCCATAAACCAGTTTTATCTTTTACTCCTATTAAATCAACTTTCTTATTATTTACAAAAATTGGATAACTTTTAATATATTCATAATTCTTATCTGAAACTATGTTTCCATTATTATCAAAAATTTTACAATTATTTTCTTCTTGATATATTATTATTTTTGTATCATTTTCTTCACATAAAATAGAAGCAACATTTTCAAATTGTTTTATATTTAATCTTACAAAAATATTTGGAATTGAAGTAATTAATATGTAAACAAATAATAGAATAATGAAAAGTATTGTAATATATATTTTTTTGTTAGTATCAACGTTTTTTCTATTAAGCACTAAATTAACAATTGATAATATAAAAAGTATTAAATATAGAAATTCAGTTATTATAAAAGGAATTTTTATAGTAGTAGTAGTGAGACCAGTAATAATAAAAAATATTGTAATAATAAAACTTATTATTCCTATTTTCTTCTCTTTAAGAGATATATTTTTAACTCCTAATATAACATTAAAGATAATATGTATAAAAGATATACTAAGTATTATTAAAGTGATAAATTTTTCAAAAACAGGTCCCAAAATAGCAATTTCATTACCAATTACTAACCTTTGTAAAACTATAATTGATATAATATTTAAGATATTTAATAATTTGTTTAATTGTTTCATTTATTACTCCTAAGTATTTTAATAGTTTATATATTTTAATTTCTT
>CAOSZT010000079.1 GCA_948528155.1 uncultured Clostridia bacterium
TTTTTATTAATTCCTTTACTTGTTCATTATATACATCAACCATTTTAAATCTATATCTTTCATCTTTATCATTCCAAAAGTCCATATCTCCAAGTTCTATTATAATTTCACAAGCTACATCATTTTGAGATTCACATACTTTTTTGAAATAATCTTCAATTTTTCTATCTTCACGAGTTTGCTTATTGTTATATTCAATTCTAGCTTGTTCAAATTCGTCTAAATATACTTGTTTTACATCATTTACAATATCACTTGTCCCATATATAGTTCTAATTAGTTCTATTTGATTATCATAATCTCTCAAGTTATGCTTATTAACATCTGATAAGTCTTTTGCATTTTGAATTGCATTATTAGATAGAGAAGTTGTACCAGATACATTTTCTTTTGCAACTTTTCTTGCTAATTTACTTTTGTTTTTATCACTACCCAAGTGAAAAGAATATGCCAATTCTTGCTCCAATAAAAACACCTCCTTGAAATTTCTTCGTAGCACAGGACTTCGTCTTGACGGAAGTCCTAACCCAGTGAGAATAAGTTAAGTACACTTTATAAAAATTTTATTTATAGACAGCTTTAGCAGATATAAAATTATAGTTCTAAAAGTAGTGAAATTAAATTTTAGGAGGTTTTAGTTATGGTAGAGATAACTTATCACAAAGAGGGAGATTTTTTCGTTCCTGACTTATATTTGGAAAAGGAGAATTACGAAAATGGTTATATTATTGGAAAATATGGGAATTTAAGATTAGAGTATTTGAAAAATCACAAAAAAGCTGAATATATAATAATGTTTATGAACAATAATTTAAGAAAACATATTGTAGAAACTGACAAACAAGCTAAACAAAGATTTGAAATACTTATGAAACAAATGCTAGAAAAAAATCCCATTGATGAAAACTTAAAAAATACTAACCCTTTAAAATGGACTGGACTTATGAATAATTATAAAAGTTCAGTTGAAGGAATTATATCTGAGGAATTGATTTATTGTTAAAATAATATATGAGAGTTCACTTCAATTAAAATGGACTCTCGTATAATCTTAATTATCATTAGTTAATTCTTCTAATAATAGCTTTTCAATTCTATCTACATTTGGAAAAATTAAGTTTATTCCGTTTTGATTTTAATTTTAAAATTTTATTTACTTTATATGTAATTTCTTTTTGAGTTCCTTCAACAACTGCAACTGCTTGATTTCTAATAGTGTCTATATGGTCTATGTATTTTTCAGTAATGGGAAAAATATTTTGAATTAGAAAAACAGCCTCTTTTCTTCTATATTTACCAATTACAATAGTATCACAAACTCCATTTTTCTCTATTTTTTGTTCTTGTAATTTTTTATATTTTTCTACTTTAGAACTCATAGGGATAAACCATAAAATTTTGCTATCAGTATTTTTTATACAAAAATATGTAGGTCTTGTATTTCCATTTTCATGATTTTTCATAAGTTTTTCATCTTTTGCAAATTCAAAATATTCATCTTTTATATGATATACATATCCTGTTTCTAAAAACATATACTTGTCCTTTCTAAAATTAAAGCCCTCTATAACTTAATATAGAAGGCTAAACATTTTCAAAATAGATAATTTATTACTCGCACCACTATAAAGCGAGAACATTTAGCAAAATGGATAATTTATTACTCGCACCACCATAAAGCGAGAAACATTTTCTTTCTATATTTATTATACAATGTCTAAAAAGCAATTGTCAAGTCGTTTTGCACAATAAATATAGTATATTTTATGCGATTTTTATAAATTTATGTATTTTCATTGTTTTGTTATATCTAATTTAATGCTCCTGACATAATTCTAAATTTAGAATTATTGTTCCAGATTTCTTGTAACTTACTGAAATTTTCGTTAGGATTTAACATTAAGTTTGCTAATTTATCTAATTCTTTATATTCTTCTTCAGATAATTCGAATTTCTTATCTTGTATATATTTAGGCATATGTAAGAATATAATTTCATCATTCATTAGTGAATGAAAATCATAAAATAATCCTCTTATTGAAGCTTTTAGTCCTAAAGTTGGTGGATCAGAAGAATATAAAATAGTTTCAGGTTTATATTTATTCTGTCTTACACCTAAATAAGCATTTGCACCAAATAAGAATTTATCATAAGGAATATCATTCAAATCAAATCCCATTTCATGGTCTGGACAATGCTCATCTGCATCTACTAATTTCCATCTGTTTTCTTTTTCGTCAAAATACTCTGTAATCCAATGGTCGTAACATATTCCATCATAATGTATATATTCAGCAAATCCACTTCTAGCTCTAGCTGGTATTCCTTTAGCTTTTAATATACTTGCTAATAATATAGCTTGACTTCTACAAGTAACATGAACTTTATCTTTTGCTTCTCTTTTTGTAGTATAGTTAGGATTTTTTCTTAATAATTCAGTTATTACACTTTGTGCTGTTGGGAAAATGTCATCTTCATATTCTAATCTAGTAATTGGAACTTTAGTCATATCTCCCCAAAAACAATCTTTTTTATTTCTAATTTCTTTATCTCTGAAAGCTACTGGATGGATTATTTGCATTCTTTGTAATATACACAATTGTTCAATATCATCTGGCAAGTTTTTTGCAAAATCCTTATAATATCCTAAATCTGTAAACGAACTTGTTTTTTTATAAAATTCTAATATTTCTTTTTCCATGTATTATACTTTCCTTTCCCATAATTTGTGAGGGTAAGGTTCTTCACCTTCTCCCTTGTTTTCAAAACCATGATTTCTATAATATTCATTTAATTTTTTATTTGTTTTCATACAATCCAGCCTTAAATAATCTATTGAATTTTGTTTTGCTAAATTCTGTATGAAATTTAATATTTCTGTTCCTAAATTAGGATGACCAAGTTTAGTTACAAAATGATGTATGTAATATGCTTTTTTATTATCATTCCAATAATTTTCATCTTCTGTTTTTAATAAAAATGCTCCTACAATTTCACCATTCTGTTTTACTATATATAATTTATAGATTCTCATCATCTTTATAAAGTAATCTGTATTGTATAACTCTGTGTAATACCAATAGCCCCATTGTTCTATTTTCTTTTGCTTAAACCATTTACATCTTTGTTTCAATATTTCTAAAATAACTGGTATATCATTTTCAGTAGCTAATTCTATATTCATTTTTCGTTTTCCTTTTATTTATCTTTTTTATAATATTAAAGCCACTCTAAGACTTCATTTAATTTTTTTCTAGGTCTTTGTTTAGGACTTTCATCTGGACAACCGATAGAAATTGCTGAAATCAGTTCCATATTTTCATATCCTACTAATTTAGCTATTTCTTTTTGAGTATATACAATATCTCTTATCCAAAGTGAACCTAATCCTAAATCAGTTGCTCTTAAGCAAATATGTTCTATAGCTCCTCCTATTGAAAGCAAATCGCCTATAATCCAATTATCTTCGTATTCTTTAAGAACTAATATAAGTATAGGTGCTTCTTTCATTATTTTCGCTGTTGCTTTAACACTACTATTAGCTTTATATATTTGTCTTTCTAAACTAACTTTTGAGCTATTTTCCTTTTCCAACATAATGTCTGCAATTTGATTTTTTATAGTATCCGTTACTATTACAAACTTCCAAGGTTGTCTATTTTTTGCAGATGGTGCTAACCTTGCACAATCAATTAAGTCTTCAATTATTTCTTTAGATATTTCAGTATTTTTAAATTTGCGAATACTTCTTCTATTTTTTATGGTCTCTTTTAATTCCATGCCAACCTCCTATTTTCTTTACGGTGTTTATATAATAGCACAATAGTTAACCTTTTTCAACACAAAATAACTTTATAGGCTAAATTGTAATTATTTGGAAAAAATGTCGACAAATGCATATTTTGATGATATATTATGTGTACCATTTAAAATGGTAACTGAAAAATTTAACAATGACACACAACACATAATGAGCTACTCGGCAGAAGGCATTAAATTGTTTTCGCAGTCTGGGTTTAACTCGCTCCAATATGTCAACCAGCACTGGTTTTAATAAATTATATATATGTAAAATGTCCAGTATAAACAAATCGACGGGGAGATGTGCAAATAAGGTTAGAGCAAACTTGTTTTGTTGCTAATTTTATTTGTCGTTTCCGTCGGTTTTTTGTTATGTTTTTTAGCATAACAAAAACACTGATAAAATTTTATGCAGGTATGCTTAAAATTTTTCAGTGGCAAAATTAGTTGCTTTTTAGCAAGTAATTTTGTAAGCCTCGTAGAGCCCACGACACCTTTCCAAAACGATAGTTTTGAAAGTGTCATAGTGGGTTACATACTTTCGTTAGAAAGTTATGTAACAGCTCCCTTCGGTCGCTACTTGCTACCTACAGAAAGGGAAATATATTGGACAAGAACAAAACAAATTATTCAGTAGCTAGAGTAGAAACTTATACTAAAACAAGTATAACTAAAGCTGAACGACACAACGAAAGAAAAAATAAATCATATTCTAATATGAATGTAGATTTGGATCAAACACCTAACAATATACATTACAAAAGATGTGAAACTACCTATAATGAAAAATTAAAAGAGCTAATTGATAGTGGACAAGTATCATTAAGAGGTTTAAGAGATAATGCAAAACTATTTGATGAACTTATATTTGATATTAACTCTGACTATTTTGAAAAACATGGTGGTTATGAATTTGCAAAAGAATTTTACGAAAAAGCTTTTCACTTTGCTGAAGAAGAAATGGGAACTAATAACATTATATCAGCAGTTATGCACGCAGATGAGATAAACACAGCTTTAACAGAAGAATATGGAAAACCTATCTATCATTATCACTTGCATGTTATAGCACTACCTGTTGTAAGAAAAGAAGTAAAATGGACTAAAAAGTGTAAAGATAAATCACTAATTGGAACTACAAAAGAAGTAATCAATCAAGTAAGTCATAGTAATAAATGGAAGTCAGAGCAAGTATTAGATAATCAAGGAAAGCCAGTATATGATAAAAAAGGCAATGCAGTCTTAATAAAATCATACAGTCTATTGCAAGATAGATTTTTTAAGTATATGTCTGACAGTGGCTATAAAGACTTTATTCGTGGTGTAAAAGGCAGTAATCAAGAACATTTAGGCGACTTGCAGTTTAAAATTAAGAAAGATACTGAAAGACTAGAAAGAATAGCAAATAAAGTTGAAGAAAAAGAATCTTCTTATAATGCTTATATGAAATATGATCAGCAAATTGAAGATATTTCAAATTTAGGAAAGCAAAAAAGATTTTCTAAAAAGATTGAATTAGAACAAGAAGATTATGAGAATTTAACTGAATATGCTAAAAAAGGAATTGTTGCAGATAAAGAAATTTATGAGCTTAATACTAGAATTGATAATTTAAGAAATGCCGTAGATAAATGGAAATCTCTGTATGATGATATAGTAGAGAAAACAAAAGATTATTTTCACGCAATAAAACTTGCACCTCAAAAAGTTACAGATTTCTTCAAAGGTCTATTTGATAAAGAAAAACAAGATGAATTAGAACGACAACGAATCGAACAAGAAAAAATACAAGCTGAGAAAAAAGCTCGTGAACAAGCAAGACTTGAAAAGCAGAAATTAAAGAACTCTCCTGAATACAAGAAAAGGAGGGCTGACAGAGATGCAAGATAATGAAAAAATATATAGAATTGAACTAACCAATGAAGAGTATGAGTTTTTGGAAAATTTAAAAACTGAATTTTGTAATAAGCTCTCTAAGATGAGCAATGAAGAAATTACAGAATATTTAAGAAGTTTTTATCCAGAGCAAAACTTGAACTTTGAAAAAGAAATAAAAGGCACTGTTTATAAAGTAAATACCTATTTTAACCAAAATGGAGAACACACAATACTAACTAGATTTTTTGAAATCTTCCAAAAGTAAAGTTTTTGTATTGAATTTTTAGTTTGATATATGGTATATTATAAACACTACTTGAAAGTAGCTATAATTTTATATCGTATTTCAAGCTGTCTAAAGAAAGGAGTAAAAATTATATGAAACAGCTAGAAAGCGATAAAATAACTGCTTTATACTGTCGTTTATCAAGAGATGATGAACTATCAGGAGAAAGCAATAGTATAAAAAATCAAAAATTAATTTTAAGTAAATATGCAGAAGATAACAAATTTCAAAATATTAAGTTCTTTGTTGATGATGGGTATTCTGGAACAACTTTTACAAGACCTGCTTTTATGGAAATGATGGAACTTGCTGAAAATGGGCAAATTGGAACAATTATAGTAAAAGACCATTCAAGACTTGGTAGAAATAGACTTGTTGTAGGACAACTTCTTGAAGAGGATTTTGTAAGGCTTAATATTAGATATATTGCTATAATGGACAATATTGATAGTAGTAAAGGGCTAAATGACTTCTTGCCTATTCAAGACTGGTTTAATGAAATGCATGCTAAAAATACAAGTCAAAAAGTTAGAGCAGTTCTCAAAAGCAAAGGCGAATCTGGAATTTCACTTGCTAATAATGTGCCTTATGGTTATAAAAAAGATGAAAATAATAAAACAAAATGGGTTATTGATGAGCCATCAGCAGAAGTTGTAAAAGAAATATATAATCTTTTTATACAAGGACATGGAACTTTTGAAATTGCAAGAATACTTACCAAACGAAATATTATGACACCAGCAGAATATTTTATAAGTATTGGAAGAAAGTTCCCTACTAGATTACAAGAATTTAAGCATCAGTGGAATGCTACAACAGTAGCAAGTATTTTAGATAGACAAGAATATATTGGAGATACAGTTAATTTTAAATACACCATTCGTTCCTACAAAGATAAAACTAAAGTTCCTATTCCAAAAGAAAATTGGCAAATATTTAAAAATACTCATGAGCCAATTATTGATGAATATACTTGGAACATTGCTCAAGAGTTAAGAAATAACAGAAAAAAGCCTACAAGCTCAGGCAAGAAAAGTATATTTTCTGGATTACTATTCTGTAATGATTGTGGTAAAAAAATGTATTTTCAATCACCTGTTATTGACCTAAACGCAAAAGACCATTACAGATGTTCAAGTTATAAGAAGAATATTTCTTTGTGTACTTCACACTGGATTACAGACGAAGTATTGCAAGTTCTTGTTTTAGAAAATATACAAAAAGTAGTTTCTTATATGAGAAATTTTGAAGATTTATTTATAAAAGAACAATTAGCAAAATCTTCTAAAGATGAACTAAAACAAATCTCTAAAAACAAGAAAGAACTTGAACAAGCAAAGAAAAGAATTGTTGAAATTGATAACTTATTTATGCACATTTACGAAGATAATATATCTGGAAAGCTAACTGATGAAAGATTTAGAAACTTATCTTTTAATTATGATAAGGAACAACAAGAATTAAAAACAAAGATAGAACAATTATCAAAAGAAATAGGCAATACTGAAAAGAAAACAACTGATTTATCACATTTTATATCTAATGTTAAGAAATATACTGAAATAACTGAACTGACACCAGAAATACTAAACGAACTAATAGAAAAAATACTAATTCATCAAGCAGAAAAAATAAATGGCAAAAAAGTTCAAGAAATAGATATATATTATAGAGGTGTTGGTATTATTTCTTTTCCAGTAAGTTTGGAAGATATGACAATGGTAATTGAAAAAATGTTAAATAAAAGAATATCAGCTTAATATATAGCATTTTATAGGGAGAATTATTTAGTGTACTTAACTAAAGCGTTCTCCCCTATATGTTATGACATACTATCATAACATGGGGGCTCTGCGAGGCAATAAATTTTATCTCACAGAGCTAAAATTTATCAAATTAACTCGCTACAAAATTTATATTTGCTAATTGCAAATACAAATTTGTTCTCGTTAATTTGTTGTTGCAACATAGTAGATATATTTATATAGTTGCAACAATTATTCTGCATTTTCTTTGCAGAATTTTACTGGTTTAACACCTACTGAAATAGGAGTAGGCTCTTTCATATAGATTACACTATCGTTTGTTTCATCTGGTATATAGTCAAATGCTGTATCTATTTCTTGCATTTGAAATTTATCTTCTTCATTGATGTAGATTATTCCAAATCTATAAGTTTCCATTTTATTATCTGGATCTAGTTTGTAATAATCTTCTAAAGGGAACACTCTAACAATAGCACTATTATCTTCAGCAAAGTTGAAATAGAACATTTGCTTATCTACATAGTATGTTGCTTCAGTATAATGAACATCATAATACTGTCTTAATCTCATTATAATTTCGCCGACTTCTTCCTCTGGCAAATAATTACTAAATCTAACACTACCAAGCACATTGCCAAGTATCATAGGTTTTGTTGTATCAATATAGCCATTATCATATAATTCCTGACAAGGTTTGCAAATTGATTCTCTAAAGTTTATTTGTGTTACAACTACTTCGTTACCAACTAAAGTAAGTTCTATATCATCAACATATTTCATTATAAGTTCTGCTTGCTCTTGTCTAGTATAATCTTTCCAAGTTTTAGTTCTTGCTTGATATTCCTTACCTAATTTAACTTTATTTATAAAATCAATATCTCTTTTTAGTAGAATATCCTTTGGAGTAAATTTAAGTTCTTCGGTACAATCAGTAGTTTCTAGTTTGCTTTCTAATTCACTTATTGCATTTTCAACGATTTTCTTTTCTTCGTTATATTCTTTTAATTCAAAAACTCCATTGATATAGGCTTTTTTTATTCTTTCAAGTTTATTGTTTTGTTCTTTTATTTCTTTTTCTAATTGTTCTTTCGGCTCATCAAATTTTTGCTTTATCATAGGCAAGAAGAATTGATTTACAACAGAGTCATATTCTACTAGCTCACTAATGAATTGATTGAAGTAGTCATTTATAACCTTTTCTTTAAATTCAATTTTGCAGTCATTACAATAATAGTAAAAGTAGGCATTGCCATTTTTCTTTGTAGTTGCTTTTCCACCTAAAATCCTATTACATTTAGGACATTTTAACTTTTGCAAATATAAATAAGTTAGTGTTCTTTGGTAGCTCCTAGAGTTTTTCTTTTTCTGTACTTTACAATCTGCCCACATTTCTTTTGAGATAATAGGTTCTACTACATTTTCATAGTAAGTAGGGTGTTTAGTTTTCTTGCCATGAACAAAATCGCCTTTATATATTTCATTTTCTAAAATACCCATAATTGTTGAATCTCGCCAGTTATCTTTTCCTAACACTTTTTCTTTATTGAATAAGTTGCTAATTCTTTGATAAGAGTAACCATTATAATATAAATCAAATATTCTAATTACAATATCTTTAGTAGAATAATCAACTACCAATTTTTTATTTTCTCTTTTATATCCCAATGGTGCAACGTGAGGAATATGTCCATTTTTTATTGCACCTGCTAAACCTATTTTAGTTCTTTCGCTAGTTCTTTCAATTTCGTTTTGACTAACACTCATTAAAAGTCTCGAAATCATCTTGCCGTTTGCACTTGTAGTATTTATTTCATCATTAGCACAATCAATATATGCATTATTTTCATCTAAAAAGGTTATTAGTTTTTCCCAGTCAAATATACTTCTGGTTATTCTGTCTAGTTTTAGAGCAACGATAGTATTTATCTTTTTAGCTTTAATATCTCTTTTTAGTCTTTCAAACTCTGGTCTATAATTACCAGTTTTTGCACTTATTCCAGCATCTTCATAATAGTCTACTATCTCATAACCTTTAAACTTACAAAAAGTTTCTAATCTTTCTCTTTGTTCTGGTAAACTAAATCCGTTCCCTAGCTTGATCTTCGGTGGAAACTCTTAAATACAACCCACACTTTTTCTTTTCTTCGTTCAATTTTCAAACCTCCTATAAAATAAACAAAAAGAGACATCAAAGTACAATACGAGTACTAATGACATCTCTTAAATTCATTTATCATAAACTAAAATATAATAATGCAATATAATATAATTTTTTCAAAGTACTCATAGACATATAACTTTTGACGAACAGCTATATGTAATTAATTGCCTATATTATATCACGATTTTAAGGAATGTCAAATATTTACAATTATATATTTTTCAAATATTCTTCTAACTCTGATAATTTAATCTTTTTAGTCAAGTTAGTAATATAAACATCATTAGAATAATTAAAAACTAAAAAAGTAATATTTTTAATAATCACTCTAT
>CAOSZT010000080.1 GCA_948528155.1 uncultured Clostridia bacterium
TAAAAAATAAAGTGTACTCTAAATCGTAACACTTTATTAGTTAGAATTGTCCCTCATATTATTATTTTTTTACTTGTATGTGTACGGTGAATATGTGATAGTTCAAAAATCCTTGTTTTTGTTGATATTTCAATGAATTTAATTTGTTCACGGACAACATACTTATATCTTTGTATAGGTACTGGGAACATATGTGTCCTATTCCCTTACAGTACCAATCATTTTTTCAATTTTTTTATCTTTTCTTTATCATGTTTCCTCATACTAGGTTGTCTTTTGTATTATTTTTTTGGTAATTTTTTTATGATTTTTTGGCATTTTTTATGATTCTTTTACTTTTATAATATTTGATGAAATCCTTTTATTTCAATCAGTTTGTGGTTTCTTTTAAACATAGCACCGCTATACACTCTACATGTGTTGTTTCTCTCTGGTTGCAGTATTATTTGAATGTTGTTTGTCGCTCGCCGCTGTAAATTTATCTTTGCAATTTATCTCTACTCCGTTTTTACAAACAAATCTTATCGTATATGGATTTATTGTACCATCTTCTAATGTTTCTCCTATTACTACTTTATCAATTAAACATTCAAAAACATCTTTATCAAATTTCGGCATTATATCTATATTTTTAAATAAACTTTTAAACTTGTTTAATCTTTGTTTAATGCTTTCTGTTCTATTTGTTTCTTTTAGTAAGCTCTGTATTTTTTGTTCTACTTTAAGTAATTCTACATTTAAGTTATCAAATTTCTCTGTATATTGTTCTTTATTGATTTTGCCTTCTAAATTTAGTTCTAAAAGATTAGCAAGTTTCTTGTTTATTTTTTCTTTGTTTTTTTCTAGTTTTGTTACTATTGTTTCTGTAGTATTTTCTTTTAAGATATTTTCTATTTCTTCTAAAAATTTTTCTACTACTTTTCTGTTATCATTACAGAGTATTCTATAACCTTGTACAAAACAATCTTCTAGTATTTCTTCTGGAATTGCTTTACAATATGGACATTCTTCTTTTCCATGTTTTGCTCTTTTGATACATTGCCATACTACTTTTGCACAATTTCTGTTTGCATTCCAATTTCTTCTAGTTAATAGACTGCCACAAAATCCACAATATAATTTGCTACTAAAAGGATATTTCTTGCTATAGTTATCATTTCTTCTTCCTGTTTCTCTGTTGCCTACTCTTTTTGTTCTTATTTCTTGCACTCTAACAAATAATTCTTTGCTAATAATTGGCTCGTGGTGTTCTTTTAAATAATGCTTGTCTACTTCTCCTAAATTGCTTAACCTTTTATGAGATATTGGATCTATTGTAAATGTTTTACCCATTAGCACATCACCAATATATTTTTCGTTTTTTAAGATTCCTCTTATTGTTGATTCGCACCATTTTGCCCCACCTTTTGGAGTTTTTATCCCTTTAACTGTTAGTTCTTTTGCTATGGTACTTGAACCAACTCCTTCGACATATCTCTCAAACATATATCTTACAATACTTGCTTCTTCTTTATTGATTGTTATTTCTTTTGTTTCAAGATTATAGTTATATCCATAACAACCATTATAACCAATTAACTCTCCTCTGTCTTTCTTCATCTTTAAACCTAGTAAAACATGCGAAGATATGTTTTCGCTTTCTTGTTGTGCCATTGCACTTAGCAAAGTTAATACTAATTCTCCTTGACCTGAACATGTATTAATATTTTCTTCTTCAAATAGTATTGCAACATTTTTCTCTTTTAGCATTCTTACATATTTTAAAGTATCTAATGTGTTTCTAGCAAATCTTGATATTGATTTTGTTAGTATCATATCAATTTTTCCTTCCATGCTATCCTGTATCATTTTCATAAAGTTTGTTCTTTTAAAATCTAAAGTTCCACTTATCGCTTCATCTGCATATATTCCAGCAAATTGCCATTCTGATTTGCTATTTATTTTTTCATCATAATACTTTAATTGTGATTGATAACTATTTAATTGTTCTTCACCCGCTGTGCTTACTCTACAATATGCACAGACTCTTAGTCTTTCTTTGATTGTTGTTCCTGTCACTCTGTTAATTCTTCCGTTTGTTTTCTCTATGACTTGAATTTCCATTTAAACCTCCATTCCGCCTAGAGATAAAACTTAATATTTTTATATCATTTTTTAGGTAAAAAGTAAATTGAATTTATAAAAGTTTGTAATCTTTTAAGATTTTTCTTTTTATTTCTTGTTGCTCCGCTTCTGTTATTAAGTTCTCTCTAAACAAATTATTTAAGAGTGATAATTCCATACTACAATCTAGCATAGCATTATCTTTTAATTGCTTAGAGTTATCTACTTCTATTTCATAATCATGTAGCATGAAATTACTCCTTTTCTTTAAATTTGAAAAAGAAAAAAGAGCTAAAAAAATTAGTTTTAAATTCTAACTTTTCTTGCTCTCACTTTTTCATGCTACCATTATATTATCGTGTTTTTGTAAAATCAATTCCCTTTTTATTCCCTATTTTCTTCTTGATATTATGTTGATCTGTTTTAAGTACACTAAGTGTACTTATTATTTTATGCAACTTTTTCTGTATAATTAATTACTGTAATTTCTGTAATTGCATTCCTTACTGAATTTACTAATTTTTCTAATTGTTTTGCAACCTCATTACTATATGATACTTCGCCACATTGTTTACATACTTGAGATGGCACATTTTTAATAATGATAATACAATTATCTAATTCAACCATAAATGTTGTATTCTTATCTTCTAAATCTCCTTTACACATAAAACAATTCATATTACTTTATCTCCTTTCTCGTTTTCAAGTCATCTTCCCATTTTATATTATCTGGATAGTATGCAGTAATTATCCAAAGTTCTACTTCATTTAGACCACACACTATATGTAAAACTTCATTTTTTAAATTTATTCCATATATTAAACAGCTTGGATATGGATAATCATTTTCATATTCTTCTATTATTTCTCCATTTAAAAGAGCATTTTCAATATCTTCTTGACTTATATTTCTTTGAAATAATCTAACTATAATATGATTAGTCCATCTAATTTTTCCATCTTTAACCATTTGCTTTATTTTATCTATTTCTAATTTTTTCATAAGCACCTCTCTTTATTCTTATTATATTTTATCATATCTATACTAAAAATTCTACTTTTACAAAAATTTTTTTATAAAATATAGTTCACTAAGTGTACTAATCTTTAATACTTTAGTTCACTCGGTGTACTTTTCTTTTAAAATTTGACCAAATTCCAGTACACTTGATGAACTAATCTCTATATTTTTTAAAATTTAGTACATTTAGTGAACTTTAGCACTCTAACTGGCATTTTTTAGTGGTTCATTTGGTGAATTTTTACATCAAATCTGCTTAAAATTTTTGTTCTTTTATTAACTCTTGAAGGCTTGTACTTCAATGCATGTAGGCGATGTGTGAACACTCGCTTTCCTGCCCTCATTTTTAATGAGGTATTTTGGTTTTTAATTCTACTTATGTCTACTTAATCAAATATACTTATCCTTAAATCCTCTTAATTGAAAAAGAATGTACTTTTAAAATTAAGTCAAGGTTGTGCGACAGCACATTCATTTTAACCTTGACTTGATTTTATAAAGCACATTAGAATATGTTATGTAGGATTTCAGCTATTAACCACTTAATTTATTTTGTCCTTGGTCAGTTCAAAATTTTCAAAAGTTTTTTAAATTATATTTTTTATCATATATATTTATATATTCTGGAAATTTCTTTATCCACTTATACAAATCTTGTGTATCATAAAAAGAATATAATTTATATCCATCTTTTGTAGTATATCTATGTTGCATATTTAAAAAACTTTCAATAAATTTTTGTCCATCCACTGTTTGTCCTTCTGCACACATATTTAAAAACTTAATACCATTTTTCATTAAATTTTGTATTTTTTCATACATGCCTTTTAGTAAATAACTTAATACTAATTTATCTTCCCTATATTCAATATCAATAGCTATCGCCGAAAACAATAAGTAATATGTTCCTCCTGATTTATATTGTAATAAAGTATCTTTATTTATTTCTGTATCTTCTAACTCATTTGTCATAAATTTGTTAAATTGCTCTTTAGATAATGGTAGTAACGTTATCTCTCCTACTATTTTATTTTTCTTATTATCTCTTACAAATATATGTATATCTGAATTTTTATTATCCCATTCAATGGTTTGTTCTATTCCTGCTATAGTTGATGACTCTAAATATTCATGTTCTATCTTCCAAACATCTTCAAAATCTTTATTTGTATGTTTAAACTCTACTTGATATTTCATTTTAACCTCTATTCTTGCTTTATTTTATAATTTCTATTTTTTAAAATTTGTACTAATTGTTTAATATCTTTTATCTCTACTTCTGTAATAATTCCACCTCGTGCCAAGTCATCTAACCTATGAAAATCTGAATCAGATGTTAATATTTTATTTGTGTTCTTTTCATATTCTAATGCTTTATCATTTCTTGAAACTTCATCTTGACATCCATTAAATACTTCTATTCCATCTATATATTCTAATGGTGCTAGTTGTATGTCATCTCTAAAAGGATGTGCTTGTATCAATAAATATCCTTTTTTATTACAAAGTTTATATAATTCTTCTAATGTATATTCATATATTTTTTCATTTTCATATAGAAATTCTTTATCTATTCCATATACCAAATAATCACTATCAGTTATTTGTAATGTAATTTCTACTCCTAATAATATATTCATTCCTAGCTCATTTCCATATTGCTTTGCTATATTAAATCCCTTATATACATAATCTATTTTTTCTTTCCAAGATATATTTCCTAGTCTATTCATTTTACTTTTACTACAATGGTCTGTTATTACAATTGTAAAATATCCTTCTTTTTTATATTCTTCAATTATTTGCTTAGCAGATATTTCTGAGCAAGAACTAGACTCTTTTGTATGCAAATGTAGTTCTGTTAAATATTCATTCATTATATTAACACTCCTTATTCTATTCTCATTTTCTTTGCATTTTTATCATCTATAAATCCCATACTCTCATACATTTTCATAGCTTTTGGATTTTCCGTACTTAATTTAAATCTAACAATTCCAAGATCTTTCGCAAAATTTAAACACTCTTCAAATACTTTTCTTTGATATCCTTTTTCTCTATATTCTTCTTTAGTAAAAACACTCGTAATATAAGCAACTTTGCAACCTAAATCATTTGCTTGCGGAAAATATTTAAAAATTATAAATCCACATATAGAAACAAGTTCATCATCAATAAATGTACCAAACATATATAAATCTTAATTTATATTATTTTCTAAAAAACATCTAGTTTTATCTTCTAATTCTTTTTGCTCAATTCCTAAATTTCCTTTATGATCATATATTTGTAAAGCAATTCTTAATGGTATTATTTTTTCAATATCTTCTTTTTCTAATTTTCGTACAACAATATTCATAATTATTTATCCTTCCTATTAATAAATTCCATATTATTTTACTATAAAAAACAAAAAAAGAAAGTGCTTTTCTAAACACTTCCAATTAAGTTTTATCTCCAAACATTTTAATTTTTTATAATCAAATTATACTACTCCGCACACCATATCTACCTCTATCGTTACCTTAATTTTATTATTTTCTACTCTTTTAACCTTATTTTTACCTTTTCTTTCAAAACTAATAAAATCTTCAAATGCACTAAATTCAACTATTTCATCGTATCTTTTAAATATAGCACCGAGCAACATTCCACATGTGTGGTGTGAGGCTGAGTGTAAGGTAGTCTTAATATGGAGTAAGTGTTAATGTAAGGTTACTAATTTTCATTACCCATATCACATTCTACCCTAACTCTAACTTTTTTAATTGTTTTCTTTTTAAAATTCCCCTCTTTATCTCTATCATAAGCTATAAAATTTTGTTGGTCTATAAAATCTAGTAATACTATATTTTTATAATCTTGTGTTAATTTGTTTCGTTCCACTATATGCTCTTTTGAAACATCTTTTTCTTTCTTAAACATATTTGAACGAGTTTTTACAATAAATCTTAACATATATGGGTCTGCTCTGCCACTTTCATTATACCCTCCAACAATAATATAGTCAACAAGTGTGTCAAATACATCTATATCAAATTCTTCCATAATAGCATTAGTGTCAAAAACCTTTTTTAATTTTTTTATTCCTCTTTCTATGCTGTCATCATCTTCCATATTCGCTTGAATTTCAGTTATTTTAGTGTCTATTTCTTTTATTTTTGATAAATACTCATCTTTCTTTTCTGTATACATTTCTTTTGTAATTGTTCCATCTAGCATATAATCTAATAACTTTTTGCATTTATTTTTTAATTCTTCTTTTTGTGTTTCTAATTTCTTTATATTATCTTTTGGAGAATTGCTTTTCATTACACTTGATATATTATTTAGGAAATTATCTACTAATAATTTGTTATCATTACATAGTAGTTTATATGCATCTACAAATGCTTTTTCTAATACATCTGCTCTCATTATTTTACATTTATTACAAAATTCTTTTCCTAGTTTACTTGCTGTTTGACATAACCAAGCGGGTTTTGGATTAGCTGTTGTATATAAACTTCATCTACATCTTCTTATGACAAAAATAAGAAAATATTTATATTTAGTATAGTTTCGCCTATAATTAAAAATTTATATTTTATAAGTAAAATTACTTATTCATCACAACAAATTGCCTTAAAATTGATTGTGGTGGCTAATTGAATAATATTATAACTTGCTACTTGTAGTTGAAATCTACAGGTAGTTTTTTGTTGTAAAAAGAGAAATGCAATAGCCTCTATAAAAGCTATTAGGTGTGATGAGCCGATGCTATAAAGTTTATCCGTATTCGTACTAACGGTCTATTGGTACAAAGTGCGTGAGTGAGATTTTACAACAATAGACTCACAATAATAAAAGAGTTTGGGAGGCAAAACTTGAAAATGGATTTGTAATTGTAAAAAGTTTGGGCAAGTATGAACAAGATATATAAATATATCAGCAATTACAGTAGCTATGGCTACTTACTAGACTACCTATGAAACGAAGCAACTGATCGACGGTTTCTAAAATATAGGTGTAATAATTCTTTATTTAACATAAGGGATTATTACACCTAATTCTACTTCGCTCTTTCACTCTGGTTTCTTCTATGGGTGGCTTTAATTTTAACTAAATTGCAGAATGCAAATTTAGTTAAAACCTAAAAAATGCAAGTGTATTTTTTAGGCAAAGGGGTGTGGGGAAAATAAAATTTTCCCTGCCACACAAAGACTTTTTTGCAATAGGCTAAAAAGTCTTGTAGTGTGTTACAACACAATTTGAGATAGAGCAAAATTAAGAAAATTCATTCGTGTATATTAGCACGAGCAAGGAGGAAAAAATGAGTTATGCAATAATAAGAAATACAAAGTACAAAAGAGAAAATCTAAAAGGAATCTTTAGACATAATGAGAGAAGAAATCAAAATTATTCTAATAAAAATATTGATAAAGAAAAATCATATTTGAATTATGCCTTAAAATCTTCGAAATATACTTATGAAAAGGAATTTGATAGAATAAGAAAAGAATATGATTTAAAAGGTCAAATTAAAACTGTAAGTAATATTGCTTGTGAATATATAATAACATCTGATAAGCAATTTTTTGAAGAAATAGGTCAAGAAGAAACAAAAAGATATTTTGAAACTGCATATCAATTTGTAACTGAATATAAAGATTTAGGCGAACAATATATTTTATCTGCACAAGTGCATAATGATGAGGAAACTCCACATTTGCACTTGATTTTTTTGCCTGTTGTTCATAAAAAAGATAAAAATGGCAATAATATTGATAAATTGGCTTGTAGTGAGTTTTGGAAAGAAAAAGACAGTTATAGAAGATTACAAAATGCTTTTTACGATTACATGGTATCACATCATTTTAAACTTGAAAGAGGTTTGCCAAAAGAAGAAACTAACAGACAACATTTAGATTTAAAGGAATTTAAGCAAATAACAAATTTTGAAAATACAAAGGAAACACTAAAAAATATTAAGTTAGAATTGCCAGAATTACCAGATATTAAAGACTTTAAAAGATTATCTTTCAATAGAGATGAAAAGATTTTAGAAGAAATTATAAAGCCAAAAGATGAGGTTATAGAAAAATTATATCAAGCTAATGTTACTTTACACGAAAGATTATCAGAACAATCCAATATTATTGATGAGGCTGAAAAGTACCAAAAAGAAAGAAATTCTATAATTGCTGATAATAGAGAACTTCACATTCAAGTAAACAATATTAAAACAGAATATAAGGAAAAGGAATTTGATATTGAATGGAAATATAAAAGTAAAATTAAGGCTTTGGAAAAAGAAAATACTCATTTACACAAAATTATAGATAAATTCTATGAAACTGTTGATAAGTTTATACTTTGGGTTTGTCATAAATTTAGTATTGGTGAATCTAAAGAATTAGTTAGAAAATTTGAAGAAGAAACTCGTACTTTTATCGATCCAGTAAAACAAATTAAACATGAAGAACGAGAAAAAGAATTGGATTTAGAGAGATAATATTTTCTCAATTTTATTAGTCATAAATTTATAAAGACCATTCAAAGAGTGGTCTTTATAAATAATTCTCATTAATCTTTTAGGTTTTCTAAATTTTTACACATTTTTTTGTTTACAGTAATTTCAATAATAGACAATATTAATAATATAAATTCTATAACTATTAATTCGTATTTTATCAAAATTAATGTAAATGCTCCACTTAATAACAATTGTCCTAATTTTCTATACACTTCAATATCTATCATTATTTTTTGTTGTTCATCTTTTTTAGTAATTTTTAAAGCTGTATCTTCTATATATACCTGAAAAGAATCTCTAATCGCAAGTATCAGGAAAAAGCCTGAAGACATTATTATTACTTTAAGTATAAAATTAAATTCTATAAAATGACCTAAAATCAATAATGCAAATGACATACATTCTAAAAATGTTAATACCATACTCATTTTATCTTTAATTTTCAAATATAATTTACCAAATATCATATTTCCAAGTATTCTAGCAATTCTTGATATAAATACAATTATTGTTATGTAGTAAGTTACCATTTCTATAGATAATACTTTTTGAAAATCATATTGCATAAATAATTTACTATTGTTTTGTCCCATTTTTATTATTGAATAAAATATTGCATTAGATAATACTACAAAGAAAATGGTAGATGTTAATTCAATTTTTTTATCTTTGTCTTTCTTAATTTCTTCACTATTATTGTCTTCTTTTTCTTGTACTTCATAAAATTTAAAAGATATTATGAATATTATAAAATATATTACAAGTGATATATACATTGGCAAATATTTATTTACATTGAATAAATATCCTGAAATTAATGCAGTTATCATTGTTGTAATCCCATACATTACTTTTGCTTTGTTTCTTACAGTATAATATTCCTCTTTCTTACCTAAATAGATTAAATCATTTCGTAATAAAATACTTGTCATATTCCAAAACATAAATGCTAGTTCATTTATAATCCTATATATTATCAATGAAATAAAAGATTTTCCAAATGTTAAAATTACTGATGATATGAATAGCATTAATGCTCCTAATCTTATTGAGTTTGCATTTCCTATTCTTTTTGTTACTTTTACTATTATTTTTTGTGATAATATACATATTAGCAAACCTATCATTGTCATTGCTGATATTTGACTTGCATTTAATCCTTTTACTAAAGTTAGAAATAAAGTATCTATTGGTACAAAAAATATTAAATCTGCTGAAAGTGCATAAAATGTAGGATATAATTTTATACTACTCCTAATTTTTGACATATTTTGTTCCATTTTTTGCTCCTAAAATTACAGTATCGTTATTTATTTTTTACTTTATGCAACCTTTATTCCTGTATCAATTATTTCTTGCACAAAGGGATTTCCCTCTTCAAAATCTTTTGCCTTTATTGGGTGTGGCTCTATTCTCAAATCTATATTTTGTGTCAACATCATTAATTCAACCATTAAATCAAAAACATTATTATCACTATTAATAATAATAGCTACATCTATATCACTATCTTCATGATTTGTTCC
>CAOSZT010000081.1 GCA_948528155.1 uncultured Clostridia bacterium
ATTAATATAAAAAATACTTGTGCAATATATTTGAAATGCAATTAAATTACAATTGGGATATATTTGAAATACATACAATATATGTAATTTAGTGTAGTATAAATGTATAAAAATAAAAAGTCTGTCGAAGGTTGTAAGATATAAAAATATACAATAATCGACAAATGTAAATGAAAGAGGAATAAAGTATGAAAAAATGTAAATATTGCCAAAGTGAAATTGATGAAAAAGTAAAGGTATGTCCAAATTGTAAAAAAGATCTAAGAAATTATTTTTTACAACATAAGGCTTTTACTGTTATTATAGGATTAATATTACTAGGAATGATAACAAGTAATATGTTACTAAAATCAAATACAAGTGAAACATCAACAACAGGAAATACAACTAATGATACATCTACAAAAAAAGAAAAACAAAAGAAATATGTTAATATTGGGGATAATATACAATCAAAAGACTGGGAAATAAAAATATTAGAAACAAAGTTTGGTCAAAGAATTAATCCACCAACTCAACCAGCATTTTATACATATTATCAAGTAAAAGATACAAATAATACATATTTATGTGTAGTTTTAGAGGCTAAAAACATATCATCATTAGAATTAGATGCAGATAGCATTGCAACAATAAAAGCAAAATATGATAATAATTATACATATTCAAGTTTTTCAGCTATTGAAGATGGTAATTTAGGTTTTACATATACTAATATAACTAATATTAAACCATTAACAAGTAAAAAAATTTATTATTTAGCAGAAATGCCAAAAACAATAGAAAATGAACAAGATACTCCAATAGAAATAGAAATGAAAATTGATAATACTACTTATTATTATAAAATCAGATAAAAAATATAGGTATTTTTATTTTATAAAAAAAGGTAATAAAAAGGCAACAATAAATATATTGAAATACAATTAAAATATATTTGTATTTCAATTGTATTGCATACAATATATTGAATTTGATGTATTATAAAAATACAAGAATAAAAAATTTGTGGAAGTTGTAGAATTAATAACAAAACAAATAAAAAAAGTTTTGAACTTTTTTATATCAGTATATAGAGAGGAAGAAATTATTATGGCTATATTTGGGAATAAAAATAAAAAACAAAATCAAGAATATAATTCTATATTATTTATTATAACACAACATATAAGTGGATTACCATTATCAGAACAATCATTATGTAAGGTATTTTTATGTGAAGACAAAATAATAATTAAGAATATAAAAAATGATAGTATATATAATTTATCTATGAATAAAATACTAGATGTAAATATAAAAAGTGAGAAAGAAATCCAAACTAATTATACAAGTAGTATTGGTGGAGCAGTAGGAGGAGCTATTTTGTTTGGTCCACTAGGTGCAATGATAGGCGGAAGAAGGAAAAAGAAAGTAGATAAAATTTGTCATTCGTATTTGATATTGACATACAAGAATGAGAAAGAAAATAAAATTGATTATATAAGTTTTGATGTAACAAACAATTTTAATGCATATAAATTTGTTGATTACTTTTCTAAAAATTGTAAAAAAAATATAATAACAGAATTATAAAATAAAAAAACTTACTATTAAGTAAGTTTTTTTATTTTATAAGAAAGAAGGTGATAAAATGGCAACAATTACAACAGCGATAAAAGTACAAGATGCAATGACACCAGCATTTCACTCAATGAATAATGCATTAAATATTGTACTAAACAGTTTTGAAAATTTACAAGATAGCACACATAAAGTAATAGACACAGCAAGTATTCAAACAGCAAGAGAAGAATTGACAAATGCAAATGCAACAATAATTCAAGTAGAAGAAAAATTAAAAAGAGCTAATAATGAAAGTAGTAAAATGCCACAGAATTTTATTAATGCAAATAATTCAGCTAATAATTTAATACAAACATTAATGGGACTTAGTATAATTCAACGTGGAATAAGTATGATAACAGGTCAAGTGAGTAGTGCAATTTCAAGAATAGATACTTTAAATAATTATCCAAAAGTTATGGCAAATCTTGGAATAAGCTCAGACCAAGCAAATGCATCTATGCAAATGTTAAGTGATGGACTAAAAGGTTTACCAACAAAATTAAATGATGCTGTTGGCTCAGTTCAAAGATTTACAAGTGCAAATGGAAATGTTGGTGCAAGTACAAAAATGTTTTTAGCATTGAATAATGCAATTCTTGCAGGTGGTGCTGAAATGGTTACACAACAATCAGCATTGGAACAATTATCTCAATCGTATGCAAAAGGAAAACCAGATATGACAGAATGGCGTTCAGCAATGTCAGCTATGCCAGCACAATTAGGACAAGTTGCAACAGCAATGAATTTTAAAAGTGCTGATGCATTAGGTGAGGCTTTGAGAAATGGTAAAGTTAGTATGAATGAATTTATGAATACCTTAATTGAACTTAATGAAAAAGGAGCAAATGGATTTCCTAGTTTAGCAGAACAAGCAAAAAATGCAACAGGTGGATTACGAACCTCTATTGAAAATATGAAAACTTCTATCACAAGAGGTATTGCAAATATGATAACAAGTATTAATGAAGGTTTAGAAAAAGCAGAATTTGGAAGTATTCAAGATATTGTTAATAATATTGGTTATAGTTTTGAAAATTTATTGAATAATATAGGTAATTTTGGAGGTGGAATAATTGAATTATTATCTCCTGTATTTAATATAATACAACAAATAGGTCAATTTATTTCTGATAATTGGTCTATAATAACTCCTATCATACTAGGAATAATTGGAGCTTTTGTAACATTTAATCTTATAATGTTAGTATATAATACAATAATGGGAATAAGTTCATTTATTACAGGAATTGTAGTCGCTGCTAAAAAGCTACATACAGGAGCTACAATTGCTGAAACAGCAGCACAGGTAGGGTTAAATAGTGCACTATTAGCTTGCCCTTTAGTTTGGATTATTTTTCTTATAATAGCAATAATAGCAGCAATTTATGCAATAATAGCAGCTATTAATA
Organism: uncultured Clostridia bacterium; assembly: GCA_948528155.1. Lineage (GTDB taxonomy): Bacteria > Bacillota > Clostridia > TANB77 > CAG-508 > CAG-269. The sequence continues at coordinate 3,018 of CAOSZT010000081.1, forward strand.
AAGTAACAGGATCATCAATAAGTGCAACTGGTTTTATATTGGCTATGTTAATGAATGCAGTTGCAATTATTTGGAATTTATTTTTAGGAATATTAGACCTAGTTTTAGGTATAATAAATGTACTAGTTAATCGTTGGGTGAAATTTGCGAACTTTTTTGCTAATTTATTCAATGATCCAATAGGTGCAATTATTCATTTATTTGGAGATATGGCAGATGGTATATTAGGAATATTAGAGAGTATTGCTAAAGCAATAGATAAAGTATTTGGATCTAATCTAGCAGGATCAGTACAAGGTTGGAGAAATGGATTAGATGGTATGATTGAAAAGGCTACTAATAAGTATGGAAATGGTAAATATGAAGAGGTTATGGAAGAACTGGATTTGAGTTCTGAAAGTCTTGGTTTAAAAAGATGGGATTATAAAGATGCCAGTATCTTCGGATATAAGCTAGGACAAGGAATAGACAATAAAGTATCAGATATATTTAGTAAAGTAAAAAATCCTAAAGAAACAGGAAATTATAATCCTACATTAGATAAACTAAATAATATAGTAGACAACACAGGAAACACAGCAGGAAACACAGGAAAAATAAGTGACACACTAGATGCCACAGAAGAAGACCTACAATATTTAAGAGACATAGCAGAAAGAGAAACAATAAACAGATTTACAACAGCGGAAATAAAAGTAGACTTTACAAGTAACAACAACATAAACAGTGAAATGGATATAGATGGAATAGTAGACAGTTTAGGACAAAAACTAGAGGAAAGATTAGAAGTAGTAGCGGAAGGAGTGTACATATAATGTATTATTTTTACTTAGATAAACTATTATTACCAGTAGCACCCGAAAAACTAGAACTAAAAATAAAAAATCAAAACAAAACAATGAAATTAATAAATGAAGGAGAAATAAATCAAATAAAGACACCTCGGACTAACAGAGGTGTCTTTTGATATAGAAATACCAAGTTACAAAAGACCATACACAACATATAAAAATGGATTTCAATCAGTAAAATACTACTTAGAAGAAATAGAAAAACTAAAAACAGAACAAAAACCATTTCAATTTATAGTATCACGAAAAACACCAGACAATAAAGTACTATTTGATACAAATATGAAAGTAACATTAGAAGAATACACAATAAAAGAAGAAGCAAAAGAAGGATTTGACATAAAGGTATCAATAAAACTAAAACAATATAGAGATTATTCAACAAAAACAATGCAAATAACAATAAAACAATATAGACCAGTAGCAGTTGAAACATCATCATCTAGATCAACAAACACAGCACCAACAACAAGAACATACACAGTTGTAAAAGGGGATTGTCTATGGAACATAGCAAAAAAATACTATGGAGATGGCTCACAATACACAAAAATATATAATGCAAATAAAGAAAAAATAAAAAAACCTAGTCTAATATATCCACGGACAGGTTTTTATAATTCCTTAAAGAGGTGATAAAATGAAAGATTATGAATTATTAATACAAAATGGAAACACTGTATATTCACCAATATTAGAAGAAGGCATTGAATGGGAAACAGAAAGAAAAGGAAGTCCTGGAAAATTAACATTTAAAATAATGCAAGATAACATATTAAAGTTTACAGAAGGAAACGCAATAAGGTTTAAATACAAAGAAAACAATGTATTTTATGGATTTGTATTTACCAAAAAAAGAGATAAAAACCCAATAATAACAGTAACAGCATATGACCAGTTACGATATTTAAAAAACAAAGATACATATGTATATAAAAATAAAACAGCAGATGAACTGACCAAAATGATTGCAAATGATTTTTTATTAAATATGGGAACTATAGAACAAACTGGCTATAAAATAGCAACACGTTCAGAAAGTAATAAAACTCTATTTGACATAATACAAACAGCAATAGATACAACAACCCAAAATATAAATGAAATGTATGTCTTATATGATGACTTTGGAAAAATATGTTTAAAAAATATAGAGAGAATGAAAATAGGATTAGTAATAGATGAAGAAACAGGCGAAAATTTTGATTATAGTTCATCAATAGACAATGACACCTACAATCAAATAAAACTCACCTATGACAACAAAGACACAGGGAAAAGAGATGTATATATAGCAAAAGACACATCACATATAAATGAATGGGGAATTTTACAATATTATGACAAAATAGACGAAAAAGTCAATGGTAGAGCCAAAGTAGATGCACTATTAAAATTATATAATCAAAAAACAAAGCAATTACAAATAAAAAATGCAATAGGAGATATACGAGTAAGAGGAGGATCATTAATAATAATAAAAATGGATTTAGGAGATATGAAATTACAAAATTTTATGTTAGTAGAAAAAGTAAAACATACATTTAAGAACAATGAACATTTTATGGACTTAACTTTAAGGGGGAATAATTTTATAACTTAATAAGTAGGAGGTACTTAATGGCAGATATAATTCAAATAATCAAAAAAGCAGCATTATCAGCAATAGAAAACTCATCACCAACATCAATTATGTATGGAGTAGTAACAAATATAAAACCACTAGAAATACAAGTAGAACAAAAATTATTATTAACAAGTGAATTTATAACACTAACTAAAAATGTGATAGACTATGAAACAGAAATTACTATAAATTCGAATACGGAAGAAGAAAATCTAAACAGTAATCAAATAACAGAAAAAAAGAAGATAATAATACATAATGGATTAAAACAAAATGACAAAGTCATACTATTACAACAACAAGGAGGACAAAAATTCATAGTAATAGATAAAATATATTAAGAAGGTGATAAAAATAATACCACAAAATAATATAAAAGAAGATTTTACAATAGAGGAAAAATCCAATAAAACATATAAACTAAATATAGAAAAAAACGTAATAGAAGGAAAATGTGAAGGAATAGAAGCAATAAAACAAACAATATATTGTATATTAAATACTGAAAGATTTGAATATTTAATTTATAGTTGGGATTATGGAATAGAAATAAAAAACTTAATTGGAGAACAAAGTACATATGTTATACCAGAACTAGAAAGAGTAATAAAAGAAGCATTGATGCAAGATGATAGAATTGAAGATATAAAGGAATTTACATTTAATAAGACAAGTAAAAATGAAATAACAGTAATTTTTAAAGTAATAACATCAATAGGAGATATAATAATAAAAAAGGAAGTGAATATTAATGGAGAACTTAGATGAATACTATAATTTTAATAACATAATGCAAAGGATGTTATCGAAAGTATCAGATAGTATAGATAAAAGAGAAGGATCAATAATATATGATGCACTTGCACCATGTGCAATAGAAATATCGCAAATGTACATAGTTCTAAAAGACAATATAGATTTATCTTTTGTAGATACAGCTGTGGATGAATATTTAGATAGATTATGCAACCAAGTAGGAATAGAAAGAAAAAAAGCAACAAAATCAATTAGAAAAGCAGAATTTTATGATGAAACAGAAAAATTAATGGACATAGGAATAGACGAAAGATTTACACTAAATGACTTAACATTTAAAGTTATAAAAAGAATAGATTTAGGAATATATGAATGTGAATGTGAAACAGAAGGAACAAAAAGCAACACAGGCACAGGAACATTAATACCAATCAACTATATAGAAGGCTTAGGAAAAGCCATATTAACAGATATATTAATACCACGGAGAAGACAAAGAAAATGATGAAGAATTAAGAAAAAGATATTTTGAAACAATAAACGAAAAAGCATTTTCAGGAAATATAGCAGACTATAAAAAGAAGACAAAAGAAATATCAGGAGTAGGAGCAGTAAAAGTTATACCAATTTGGCAAGGAGGAGGAACAGTTGAATTAACAATAATAGACAGTAATTTTAATAAAGCAAGTGAACAATTAATAGAGAAAGTTCAAGAACAAATATGTCCAAATAGAGAACAAAATGGAATAGGACTAGCACCAATAGGACACTTAGTTACAGTAGACACAGTTCAAGAAAAACCAATAAATATAAAAACCAAAATAACTTTAGTAGAAAATAAAAATATATCAAACATAGAAGAAACAATAAAAAATGAAATAAATAAATATTTCTTAGAACTTAAAAAAGATTGGGAAAATTCAACAAGTATAATTGTTAGAATATCACAAATAGAAACAAGAATATTAAATATAGATAACATATTAGATATAACAAATACAAAAATAAATGAAAATACATCTAATATAGAAATAACTTCAAATGAAATACCAGTAATAGGTACAGTGGAGGTTGTAAATGAAAATAATTGAATATATCCCAGACTTCTTAAAAAATATTAGAGAATTTAAAATTATATCAAATTTAGAAGATAAAGAACTAGAAAATATAAAATTACAAATAGATAACATATTAAAAGAAATAATTGTTAATACATCAGAAAACTATGGATTACAAAGATACGAAAAAATATATAACATAAATGACATAAGTAATGATATTGAAATAAGAAGATTTAATATAATATCTAAAATTAATAATAAAATACCATTTACATACAAATGGCTTGATAATAAATTAAAACAACTAGTTGGAGAAAATAATTATACAATAAAAATAGAATACGATAACTACAAGATTATAATTAGCATTATATATTTATTTGGTGAAATACTAGATACAATTAAAAAAGAATTAGAAGAATTATTACCAGCAAATTTAATAATACAAATAAATTTGTTCAGTAATTGTAATATACATATAGCAGGTATTATACACGAAAAGCAACATATTAAATTGGAGGTGGTAAGATAAATGGGATTTGAAAAAGTATATATAACAAAAAAAGGGTTAGAATTAGAAGCAAAATCAAGAACAGGAAAAACAATAAAAATACTAAGAGTAGAAATAGGAGATGGAGAACTAACAGAAAATAATATAACAGAAAAAACATCAATAATAAATAAAAAATTGGAAAGTGAAATAAATAGCATAAAAGAAATTGATAATCAAACAATTATTAATTTTATTTTGAAACAAAGTAATATTGAAGAAGGATTTTATTTTCGTGAATTTGGTGTAATAGCACAAGAGCCTGATACACAAGAAGAAGTATTATATTTATATGCAAATGCAGGTAAAAAAGCAGAGTTTATTAATGATAAAAATACAACATCTGTAAAAGATAGAATAATTGATATTGTAGTAAAATCTGACAATACAGATGATATAACTATTAGTATTGATAATACTGGGGTGTATGTTGAAAGGGAAGAATATCAAACAAAGATAGTAGACATTACAAATCTAATAAACACCAAAGGCAACAAAAAGAAAAGCTACAACATAGAAATAGACACAAACTGGAGCCAAGAAACAAAAGTATACAAAAAAGAAATAGAAGTAGAAGGAATAGAAGAAACAGAAGAAGTAAATATATATCCAATATGGTCAGATATAAAAGAAACAAGACAAGAAGAAAAAGAAGAATACAACAAAATAAGTATGATAAAAACAGGAGAAAACAGAATTGAAATAATCTGCGATGAAGAAGCACCAACAATAGAGTTAAATGCGAGAATAGAGGTGATATATTAATGCAAGGAAATGTATTAGGACAAAGTGGAGGAAGCAGTTCATTAAGTGGACTAAATGTATATACACAGCTAGCAGAGCCAAGAGAGAAGGATGGTATATGGATAAAGACAGAAGAAACAGAAGTAGATAGAATAAATTATGAAAAAATGGAAGAACTACCATATGAGTTTTATTATGGATCAGCAGTAGTAGTAGGAACAGAAATATATTTATTTGGTACATTCAGTAGTAATCAGAGAAATAAAGCATATAAATATGACACAGTAAGAAAAGAATATATAAGGTTAAAAGATATACCATATAATTTTTGGAAGGGGTCAGCAGTAGTAATAGGAACAGAAATATACTTATTAGGAGGTTATGATAGTAGTAATAATGCCTATAAATATAATACATTAACAGATACATATGAAAAATTAAGAGATATACCATATAGTTTTAGTTCAGGAAGTGCAGTAGCAATAGGAACAGAAATATATTTATTAGGAACAGAATATAATTCTAATTATTCAAAATATGCGTACAAATATAACATATTAAAAAATACATATACAAAATTAGCAGAAATACCATATGAATTTTATCAAGGAAGTGCAGTAGGAATAGAAACAGACATATATTTATTTGGAACAAACAGTAGTGGACAGAGAAATAAAGCCTACAAATATGATACAAAAACAAATGAATATACAAAAATAACAGATATACCAGTAGCAGAATTTTATAACAAATGTGTAGTATCAATAGGGACAGATATATATTTAATTGATATATATAACATATATAAATATAATACTATAACAAATGAATATATTGCACTAGAAGAAAAGCTACCATATGATTTTTTAAGTGGATCTACTGTAATAATAAATAAAAATATATATTTATTAGGAGGGTCGTATAAAATAGAATATGCAAAACAAGCATATAAATTAACAGTAACAATTACACAACCAGAAATAACAAAATATAAATATGATAAAGTAGAATTAGTAGAGGAAATTAATAGTATAAAAGATGAAACATATATAAAAGATAATAAAACAATATTTATAGAAAGCCAAAAAACATTTAAAGCAAATCTAACAAAAATACTAAAAATATACTTTTCAAATGCGTATATATATGACAATAATAATATAGTAGAATATCCAGTCTATTATGGAAACGGAGAAGAATGGATAAACATAAAAACACAAAAAGCATCAAGAAGTATAATAACAGAAGACGGAAAAGAAATAAAAACAGAAGACAATAAAATAATAGAAAAAGAGGAGGAATAAAAAATGGCAAACACAAAAATAAGTGAAATGGAAGAAGCAACCCAAGTCAACGAAAATGATTTAGTAATGATAGTACAAGAAGGAACAAACAAAAAAGTAAAAATGGAAAAAGTACAAGAAGCAGAAGCAAAACTAAAATACTGTAGAAATGTAGTACTAAGATATGAAAGTGCAGAAAGGTTACAACAAGTAATAACAGACATAGAAGACTTAGACACAAATTCAGATAAATATGTAATAACATTAACAATGAA
>CAOSZT010000082.1 GCA_948528155.1 uncultured Clostridia bacterium
AATTAGCACCTGAACTGTAACAAGAAAATTTTTTTACCCTGAAAAATAAAAAAAGTATAGAAAAATAAAAAAGTTTTTGATAAAATATAAAATATAAATTTTGGAGGTGAACAGTTTGAACAAACAAAAAAAGAAACAAAATGATGATCCATATAATTTTTTCAATAACATAATTGAAGAACAAGAAGAAAAAAAAGACACCACAAATAAAGAAAAAATAAAAGAAAGACAAAAAAGAATAAAACAAAAAAAAGAAGAAAAAGAACAATTTGACTTTGAAACAGAAACAGTAATAGGAATGACCAATAAAAACAACCAAAATAAAAAAATAGAAGAAAAACAAAAACTAACAAGAAAACAAGAAAAAATATTAAAGAAAAAAAAGAAAATAAAAAGAATTATAAAATTTATAACACTAGTATTAATAATAACAGGAGGAACAATTTTTGCACTAGTTTCACCAATATTTAATATAGAAGAAATAAAAATAACAAACAATGAACAAATACCAACAGAAACAATACTTAGTTTATCAGAACTTCAAACAGGAGAAAACATATTCAAATTTAGTAATAATAAATTAGAAAAAGAAATAAAAACAAATCCATATATAGAAAATGTAAAAATAAAAAGGGAAATTCCAAATAAAGTAGAAATAATAATACAAGAAAGACAAAAAAACTATAATGTAGAATTTTTAAATGGATATGCCTACATAAACAAACAAGGATACATACTAGAAATTTCAGAACAAAAAATAGAAAACTTACCAATAATAATAGGAATATCAACAGAAAATGAGCAAATAGTAGCAGGAAACAGATTAAATACAACAGATTTAAACAAACTAGAAACAGTAATACAAATAATGAACATAAGTAAAAACTATGAAATTCAAGAAAAAATATCTACAATAGATATAACAGACAAAAACAACTATATAATATATATGGATACAGAAAAAAAAGCAATATACATAGGAGATGAAAGTAATATAAGCAATAAAATGTTATACATACCTACAATATTAAAAGAAAATAAAGGAAAAGAAGGAAATATTTATATAGACAAAGACAAAGACACAGTAAACAAATATAGAGCTAGATTTAGAGAAAAAGTATAAAATAAAAAAGTACTTAGGAACTATAAAATATAAGGAAGGATTATAAAATGACTAACAAAAAAATGATTAGTTTAGTATTAGGAATAATGTGTTTTGCATTAACAACAGGAATTTGTGTACAAATAAAAACTGTAAAAAAAACAAGTTCAAAAGTAAGTCAAAATTATGAAGAAAATAATTTAAGAGCAGAAGTATTAAGATATAAAGAAAAATATGACAACCTACTAAGAGAAACAGAAAAAATAGACATAGAACTACAAAAAGAAATAGAAAAAGCAACAGAAAACAACTCAGAATTAGAAGAAGCAAGAAACCAAATAAATGATGGAAATAAAATTATAGGATTAGCAGAAGTAACAGGTTCAGGAGTAATAATAAAATTAGAAGACAGTGAAATAGACCAATCAACAATATTAAACTCAAATGATTTAATAATACATGACAAAGACATACTAAAAATAGTAAATGAACTAAAAAACGCAGGAGCAGAAGCAATCTCCATAAATGGACAAAGAGTTATATTAACAACATCAATAATATGTGGAGGAAATATCATAAACATAAATGGAGAAAAAATAGGATCACCATTTGAAATAAAAGCAATAGGATTACCAGAAACACTAGCAAATTTAGAAAGACCAGGTGGATACCTAAATAGCTTAGAACAAGACAGAAAAATAAAAGTAAATCTAAAAAAATCAAATGAAATAACAATTCCAAAATATTCAGGTGTATTAAATTTTAAATATATAGAATAAAAATTGCAAAGAGCTAAACGAAAGGATAGAAAAATGAAAAAAGGTAAAATCACAGTAGCAATAACAATTGCAATAGCATGTTTTGCACTTACAACAATAATGTTTATGCAATTCAAAATAGTAAACGAAACAGACATAACATCAATAGAAACAATGAGAGAAGAAGAACTAAGAGCAGAACTAGCAAATTGGAAACAACAATATAAAGAAGCAGATAAGCAATATCAAGAAAAAAAGTCAAAACTAGAAGAATATCAAGAAAAAAAGGTATCAACAGCAGAATCTTCAAAACTAGTAGAAAAAGAACTACAACAAACAAATATGTATTTAGGAAAAACAGATGTACAAGGGAAAGGAATAACAATAACACTAAAAGATATAAAAGGTGAAGAAGCAGAGCCAATAACAGCAGAAGACTTATTAATAATAGTAGACTATTTAAAATTAGCAGGAGCAGAAGCAATATCAATAAATAGAGAAAGAATAGCAAATATGACAGATATAGTATATGTAAGTAATACAATAATATATGTAAATCAGCAAAGAATACTATCACCATATGTAATAGAAGCAATAGGTGATCCAACAAAACTAGAAAGCACACTACTAGGAAATGGAGGATATGTAGAATTACTAAGAAATATAGGATTTGAAATAAGCATAGAAAAAAATAACAAAATAAATATACCAAAATACAACAAAGAAATATCACATAAATATATTAAATAAAAAGGAAGGTTAAAAATGATTATTTTAAGTATGATAATAGCATGTGTATTAGGAGTAATAGTTGGACTAAATGTGCCAATGATCTCATATACATATTCAAGTTACTTAGCAATAGCAATAATAGCAGCACTAGACTCAGTATTTGGAGGAATTTCTTCTGTAATAAACAAAAAATACGATATGAAAATTTTTATATCAGGATTTTTTGGAAATGCAATATTAGCAATATTATTAACAATACTGGGAGAAAAATTAAATGTAGATATATATCTAGCAGCAATAGTGGTATTTGTAGGAAGAATGTTTTTAAATTTAGGAATAATAAGAAGATACTATATTGAAAAATGGACAAACAGAATAAAAGAAAAAACAGATCCAAAAGAAAATAATTAATATTACTAGCTGTGATAAAAACAAAAAAGGAGTAATTAAAAATAGTAAAAAATGACAAAAATTAAATATTGATATACATAAAATTAAATGGCGTAAGTATTGAAAAATAAAGGTTTTATTTAGATTGTGATAATGTTACAAAATTATTACAAAATTATTACAAAAATATAACAAATTCTATTGACATTTGAAAAAAAATGTAATATAAATACAACAGGAAATATACTCTTAAAAAGGTGGTAATAAACTTGGCAATAGGTGATATTATAGTTGGTGTAGATATAGGGACAACCAAAATTGCGACAGTTGTAGGAGAAGTAAACAACTTTGAACAAATAGAAACTATATCTAGTACATCATACAAATGTAGTGGATTAAAAAAAGGGAAAATAATAAATGAAGAAGAAATAAGTTTAAGTCTAGCCAAAACAATAAAAGATGTTGAAGACGAAACAAACTTAAAAATAAATTCAGCATATGTAACAATTTTGGGAAAATATGTTACAATAGTTCAAAACAGTATAACAAAAGAAGTAAGAGATAAATATTCTGGAATATCAATGAGAGATGTACAAAATGCAATAATGCAAGTAAAAGACATAGAAATACCAGAAAGAAAAACCTTAGTAGATATAGTTCCAGACAAAATAGTATTAGACAATGGAACAACAGTTAGAGACCCAGTAGGGGCATTAAGTTCTAGTTTTACAATAAGTGCACAAATAATATTAGCAGACAAAGATTATGTAAGACAAATAAACAGCATATTTAAAAAAGCAGGATTAGAAGTAGATGGAATAGTACCAATAACATTAGCAGAAAGAAATCTAGTCCTAGACAAAAATGAACTAAACGACAATGTAGCAATAATAGACATAGGAGCAGAAAATACAGACATAGGAGTATTTGAAGGATCATCATTTGTATATACAAATTCAATACCATTAGGAGGAGAAAACATAACAAATGATATTGCATTAGTACTAAATATAGCACAAGAAGAAGCGGACAAGCTAAAACGACAATATGGACTGGCACTAAAATCATACATAGACAATGACAATGACATAATACTAAATACATGCAAAAATGAAAACAAAAATAAAATAATAAAAAGTTCAGAATTAATAGAAATAATAGAAGCAAGAATAGAAGAAATTTTCTTAATTATAAACAAAGACTTGACTAATCAAGGAATAAAGCCTAGAATAAATAATGTTATTTTAACAGGGCAAGGAATAGTCAATATAAGCAAAAGTGATATAGCAGGAAAAATAAGTCTAAACATACCAGTAAAAAAATCAACAGGAAGACTAATAGGAACAACAAAACCAGCATACAGAACAAGTTATGCACTAGTAAGATACATAGCATCAAGACCATTTACAAAAACAGTATCAAGCAGTATAGACACAAAATCAAATGAAAGTTTTTTTAAAAATCTATTAGAAAGAATAAAAGACTTTTTCTATAGCTGATAAAGTTCTTATTAAAAAGTTATTAATTTTTAGTAAAGTAAAAATAATGTTAGTCAAAAACATAACTTATACAATTAAGTTAGATTGATGAGGGAGGATAAATCAAATGATGGAATATGAAGATAATAATATATCAATGATGGATGGAACAGCAACAATAAAAGTAATAGGAGTTGGAGGAGCAGGAAACAATGCAGTAAACAGAATGATAGAAACAGGAATAAAAGGAGTAGATTTTATAGCAGTAAACACAGACAGACAAGCACTACAACAATCAAAAGCTAATACAAAAATACAAATAGGAGAAAAAATAACAAAAGGACTAGGAGCAGGAGCAAACCCAGACATAGGAGCACAATCAGCAGAAGAAAATAAATCAGAAGTATCAGAAATACTAAGAGGAGCAGACATGGTATTTGTAACAGCAGGAATGGGAGGAGGAACAGGAACAGGAGCAGCTCCAATAGTAGCCTCAATAGCAAAAGAAATGGGAATACTAACAATAGGAGTAGTAACAAAACCATTTACATTTGAAGGAAAGAAAAGACTATCACAAGCAGAAAGAGGAATAGAAAGTCTAAAAGGAAAAGTAGATACATTAGTAGTAATACCAAATGACAAACTATTACAAATAATAGACAGAAAAACATCAATAATAGAAGCCTTTAAAATGGCAGATGATGTATTAAGACAAGGTGTACAAGGTATATCAGACCTAATAGCAGTACCAGGATTAGTAAACCTAGATTTTGCAGATGTAAAAACAATAATGCTAAATACAGGAATGGCACATATGGGAGTTGGTAGAGCATCAGGAGAAAACAGAGCAGAAGACGCAGCAAAAGAAGCAATACAAAGTCCATTATTAGAAACATCAATAGAAGGAGCAAGAGGAGTAATAATAAACATAACAGGAGGAGAAGACTTAGGATTACACGAAGTAAATACAGCAGCAGAATTAGTACAACGTAGTGTAGACCCAGAAGCAAACATAATATTTGGTACAGTTACAGACCCAACAATGCAAGACGAAATTCAAATAACAGTAATAGCAACAGGATTTGAAAAAACAGATGGAAACATATCAAGCATAGGAGTTGAAAAATCAGTAACCAAACCTTGGGAAAAACCAATTAGCTCAATACCATCAACACAAGAAATGAATCCATCACAAAATGATTTAGACATACCTCCATTTTTGAGAAAAAATAGAAACAAAATATAGACACAAATAAAAATTAAAAAGAAATATATAAGTAAAAAGTCTTTTTAAGAAAACAATTATAAAAAAGAAAAAGAAATAATCGAAAATAGTCGATTATTTCTTTTTTTCTACAATAAGAAAAGACAGACTTCGTAAAACAAATATAGTAAAATACCAAAAGTAGGTGGGTAAAATGACAATTTATGTGGATATTATAATTGTAGAAAACCTAATAATGAATTATATAATACTATATGCTACTGGACTAATTTCAAAAAACAAAATATATTACATAAGAATATTCATTGCAAGTTTAATAGGAGCAATATATTCAATAATTGAATATATATCAAAATTAAATATATATTCAAATGGAATAATAAAAATACTATTATCAATAATAATAGTATTTATAGCATTTAATCCACAAAATGTAAAAAAAATGTGTAAACAAATAGTACTTTTTTATTTAACAACATTTACATTTGGTGGAGTAGCAACATATTTAATATATGTATTAAAACCACAAAATATAATAATAAAAAATGGAATGTATGTAGGAACATATGTATTAAAAGTAATATTTATAGGAGCAATACTTGGAACAGTAATACTATTTGTAGCATTTAAACTTTCAAAAAACAAAATAACAAAAAAAGATATGACTTGTAAAGTAAAAATAAAACTAAATGGAAAAGAAAAAATAATAAACACAATGGTAGACACAGGTAATCTACTTAAAGAACCAATTACAGGGAATCCAGTTATAGTAGTAGAAAAAACAGTATTATATGATTTAATGCCAAAAGAAATATTGAATAATACAGAAACAATTTTAGGAGGTGATTTTGAAAAAATACCAGAAAAAATAAAAAATGAATATATACCTAAATTAAAAATAATCCCATTTGCATCACTAGGAAAACAAAATGGAATGTTAGTAGGAATAAAACCTGAAAGTTTAGAAATAATTGATGAGCAAATTACAGAAAAAAAAGAAGCAATAATTGGAATTTATGCAAAATCATTGACAAAACGAGGAGAATACAATGCTTTAATTGGGATTGAATTACTATAAATAAAAATAAAAATAGGAGGTGTAGACTTGAATATTATTGAAATATTAAAAAAAGGTATAGACAACTTAACAACAGTATGTGCTAAATACATAAATGAAGAGCAAGAAATCGAATACTTACCCATATTTTACATAGCAGGAAGTCAAACCCTTCCTCCACCACTAGAACAAGAAGAAGAGGAAGAACTAATAAAAAAATTATCTGAAGAAGACAATTTAAAAACAAGGCAAATTTTAGTAGAAAGAAATTTAAGGCTAGTAGTATATATAGCCAAAAAATTTGAAAATACAGGAATTGGAATAGAAGACTTAATTTCAATAGGAACTATTGGACTAATGAAAGGAGTAAACACATTTAACTCAGACAAAAATATCAAACTTGCTACATATGCATCAAGATGTATTGAAAATGAAATACTAATGTATTTAAGAAAAAATAATAAAATAAAAGGAGAAGTTTCAATAGATGAACCACTAAACAAAGACTGTGATGGAAATGAACTACTACTCTCAGATATTTTAGGAACAGACCCAGACATAACATCAAGAAATTTAGAAGACGAAGTAGACAAAAAATTACTCAAAGCCTCAATTCTAAAATTAAATGACAGAGAAAAAAACATAATGGAAATGAGATTTGGATTTAAAACAGGAAAAGAGAAAACCCAAAAAGAAGTAGCAGACGAACTTCGGAATTTCCCAAAGTTATATCTCTAGACTAGAAAAAAAGATTATTAATAAAATGAAAAAAGAAATAACAAGTAAAATCGGTTAGAAAAAAGCAATGCTTTTTTCTAACCGATTTTGTAGCAAATTTTGTTACAATGGTTAAATAATCTTCTTATGAGTTGCGAAATCTCTTATTTCATCTTTCTCATATTTAGTTTTAATACAATCGTCAAAAGTAAGATTCTTTTCAGAATCAACTCTAGCAACAGTACACCAATGATTAAAACAACTTGATGAAGCTTTGTCTTTTATTAAATAGCCATTGCGAAGATCATTTTCTAGAAAGAAATGCATATATTCTCCCTCCATTGAAAGAAGAAATACTATTACTAGTATTATTACACCCAATATGGGCTAAGTTACAATAATAATATAACATGATTGATATAAAATTACAAGAGATTCTATAAAAAATTGAAAGCATAAAAAAAACAAATTTGGAAAAACTTTAAATAAGTAAATTCAAAGGAGGTTTTCTTTTGCTAAACAAAGTAGAGATATGTGGAGTAAACACATCAAAATTACCATTACTTACAAGAGAAGAAAAGCAAGAACTACTCAAAAAAATAAAAGAAGGAGACGAAGAAGCAAGACAAACATTTATAAACGGAAATTTAAGACTAGTATTAAGTGTAATACAAAGATTTTACGGAAGAGGAGAAAATGCAGACGATTTATTTCAAGTAGGTTGTGTAGGATTAATAAAAGCAATAGACAACTTTGACATAAATCAAGATGTACAATTTTCCACTTATCGGAGTACCAATGATAATAGGAGAAGTAAAAAGATATTTAAGAGACAACAACAGTATAAGAGTTAGCAGATCAATAAGAGATTTAGCATACAAAGCAATGCAATTTAAAGAAAGATACACAAAAGAAAATGGGAAAGAACCAACAATAGATATAATTGCAAAAGAATTAGGAGTAGAAAGAGAAGATATCTCACTTAGCTTTGACGCTATTCAAGACCCAATTTCATTACAAGAACCAGTATATAATGATAATGCAGAAAGTATCTATATAATGGACCAAATAAAAGACGCAAAAAATACTGATGAATTATGGACAGAACAAATGACTATAATGCAAATAATGAAAAAGTTAAATGAAAAAGAAAAAATGATAATAACAAAAAGATTTTTTGATGGAAGAACTCAAATGGAAGTAGCAAAAGAAATAGGAATATCACAAGCACAAGTATCAAGATTAGAAAAAAATGCAATAGATCATATAAAAAGATTATATAAATAGTTAATTTTTTTTATACAAATGAATATAATATAAAAAGTGTAGCTGATAACATTAAAATATAAAATCAGCTACACTAATATTAAATAAAGGGAGATTACATATATGCAAGATAAGGGATTAGATTTTAAACACAAAGAAGTTGTAAATATTAATGATGGAAAAAGACTAGGATATGTGCAAGATGTTTGTGCAGATTTGGAAACAGGTATGATAACATCTATAATTGTACCAGGAAGCAATAAAATTATTAATATATTTTCCTCAAATAATGATATAGTAATTCCTTGGCAAAATGTAAAATGCATAGGTGATGATTTAATATTAGTTGAAATATAAATTAACATATAGAAAATATATCATTTAGTAAAAATATTAGATAGAAATTATTTTAACCAAAGAACAAAAATTATATAGAAAAAATAACGGCTTCATAACGATTCATTGATAAAGAAATTTAATGAAGGTTAAGAAATAAAAAATACAAGACTAAAACAAGAAAAATTATAGTTATATAAAACCAATATCAATGATTACAGAGATTTTAAAAACTAAAAATACAATGTAAGTATTTAAAAATATAACATTTCTTATATCGAGTTATTAAAAAAATCTAATGTTTGATAATAGTAAATTTCATAAAATTGGCAATTTAAAAAAATCGTTTTATCTATCAATAAAAATTCACCAGACAAATTCTATGTAATGATTGTTATGACTTTGCTACAAGAGTTTTGAAAATAATATAATATTATTTTGCTAAAAAAATAAAAAAACTATTGACTTTATAATAATAATATGTTAATATAAATAAGCACTTAGAGATGAGGAAAATAGTATAAGAAAATTAAAAAAATTTTTGAAAAAACTATTGACAGATATCGACAAGATGTGTTAATATAAAAAAGTACTTTGCAAGAGAAAAATAAAATGAAGATAACAAAGGAATTAGTAAAGAATTTAACAAAAAAATAAAACATCAATTACTAATTTTTATTATGCAAAAAAAATAAAAAAACACTTGACAAAGTATAATAAAATATAGTACAATAAGATACGTTACAAAGTGAACAAAAAGTACATTGAAAAGTAAACAGTAAATCCTTTAGAGAATAAACCAAAGCGGTATAAGATAAAATCAAGTACCGAAGAAGTAAAAAAGAAAATAGAAGTTTTAAAATTTCTAAATAAGTTATTTGTAAAAGCAAAACTTAAACAATTAACTTAAAAATAAAAAAGTTTTAAGAGCTTGAAAAAACACTTAAGTTTAGATTTATAACTTTATTGAAAAATAAAGAAATATAGATACCACAAACAAGAGAGTTTGATCCTGGCTCAGGATAAACGCTG